>JAOTTU010000181.1 GCA_029864225.1 Gammaproteobacteria bacterium
GGACGCTGTATTTGGATAAAAAAAAGGACATTACGCTTTTGGAAGGCCTGGTTAATTCATCTTGCGTCATTCCGGCGGAGGCCGGAATCCAGTCACTGCCTGGTTACCACCTACTGGACTCCGGGTCTCCGCCATGCTTCGCCCGGAATAACGGCTTGATCAGGCTTTTCCTTTTTTCATGTATTCAAACGGAGGTACATTCAGATACCAACAAAAAAGCAGAATGTCCCCTTTTTTTAATCTCTCAGACTCATGACTGGCCAGCCATGGTCGGCGGCATGCTGACGGAGAATCTCATCTGGATCGACGGCGATCGGATAGGTGACCTTGCGCAGCAATGGCAGGTCGTTATGGGAATCACTGTAGAACCAGCTGATATCCAGGGTCTCGCCATTTTTATCGATCCAGCGGGTCAGTTTTTCCACCTTGCCTTGCTGGAAACAGGGCACGTCCGTGACGCTGCCTGTAAAGCGGCCCGCGCAGATCTCGGGTTCGGTGGCCAGCAGGTGTTCGACGCCATAGAGTTCGGCGATCGGTCCGGTGATGAAGCTGTTGGTTGCGGTGATGATGACCAGCAGGTCACCCTGGGCCTTGTGCGAGTCGATCAGTGCCTGCGCCTTCGGCAGCAGGATCGGCCTGATCTTTTCCTCGATGTACTCCCCGCGCCACTGGTTGAGCGTGTCCATGTCATGCTCGGCAAGGGGCTTGAGCTGGAAGCGCAGAAACTCGTGGATGTCCAGTTCACCCGCCTTGTACTGGTCATAGAAGCGCTGGTTTTCCTGCTCATAGTATTCCTGGTCCACGATACCGCGCTCGGCCAGAAAGCAGCCCCACAGGTAGTCGCTGTCACCACCGATCAGGGTGTTGTCGAGGTCAAAAAGTGCGATTCCCACAGTCAGCCCGCCTTGCTCACCGCGATAGGCAATGCCCGATGACACACCGTCGTGCTCACTTTCTGCACTCTATTCATTACCTCAGTGTCTTAAGGAAGGCCTGATTAATTCATCTTTCGTCATTCCGGCGAAAGCCGGAATCCAGCAACCGCCTTATTGGCACCTACTGGATTCCGGGTCTCCGCTACGCTCCGCCCGGAATAACGGCTTGATCAGACTTCCTTATGTGGAGCTGCCGCCACCCGGTGAGCAAGGCGGGCTAAATGCTCCCGGATGAAAAACGCCGCCAAGCATAGAGGCTGGTGCAGCAAAGGTAAAACGGCCGGCGTTGCGATCGGTCCGGATTATTTGCTCCACCTGCCCGCCTATGGGAGAATGATTGTTAATCAGGTTAAGCATCAAAGGTTCTGTAAGTGATTGATCCAGATGGATTTAGGCCGAATGTCGGTATCATTCTGTCTGATTGCGCAGGCCGGCTGCTTTGGGCACGTCGCATCGGACAGGATGCCTGGCAGTTCCCGCAGGGTGGCATACGCAGCGATGAGACCCCGATTGAGGCCATGTACCGGGAATTGGCCGAGGAAGTCGGCCTGCGTCCCGAGCATGTCGAGCTGTTGGGTTCCACCCGCGGCTGGCTGCGCTACCGCCTGCCGCGCAGGTTCATCCGGCGCAGCTGTCGCCCGTTATGCGTCGGCCAGAAGCAGGTCTGGTTCATGCTGCGCCTGCTGTGCGACGATGCCGAGGTCCGCCTCGACCAGGCCGAGCAACCCGAGTTCGACCACTGGCGCTGGGTTGATTACTGGCTGCCGTTGGAAGAGGTGATCTCATTCAAACGCGGTGTCTATAAAAGGGCGCTGAACGAACTGGCGCCGCTGCTGTTTCCTGACGGGTTACCCGGCACCTTCCGTTGACGCCAGGTTTTTAACCGCGCACAGAGCGGATATCATGCCTTCGGCGACTGCGAAGGCGGTGCAGTACCCGGCCCACCCACTGACAGGCGGAACCACGACCATGCTCGATATCCTTCGACGCATTATCCAGGAGGTCAATTCAGCCCGTAATCTCCAGCAGGCGCTGGACATTATTGTCGAGCGCGTGCGGGCGAGTGTGGGGGTGGACGTGGCCTCGGTCTACCTGACCGACACTGAACACAAGCAGCATGTCCTGATGGCCACGGAGGGCTTCCGCAAGGATGCCATCGGCAAGGTGCGCTTCAACCAGGGGGAGGGCCTGATCGGCATGGTGGCCGAGCGCGAGGAGCCTGTGAACCTGGATGACGCTTCCAGTCATCCGAACTACCAGTTCATCGTCGAAACCGGTGAGCAGCCCTACCACGGCTTTCTCGGTGTACCCATTATCCAGCATGGCAAGGTGCTCGGGGTGCTGGTTGTCCGGCAGCGCCAGTCACGCAAGTTCGGTGAGGAGGAGGAGGCCTTCCTGGTCACGCTGGCGGCACAGCTGGCCGGCGCTATTACCCATGCCGGGGCCAGCGGCGAGATTTCCCACTTGCTGGAGACCGCCGACGGGGTTTCGGTCACACTCAAGGGTCTGCCGGGCGCGCCCGGCGTGGCGATCGGCCAGGCCATGGTGGTGTACCCGCTGGCAAACCTGGATGCCATCCCGGACCGCAAGGTGGTCGATATCGAGGCAGAGATCCAGGACTTTCATGAGGCCGTTAACGCCGTGCAGGACGATTTGCGTGACTACGCCAACCACATGTCCGCCAGCCTGCCCGCCGAGGAACTCGCCCTGTTCGATGCCCTGGTACTGATGCTCGGCAGTGACAGCATCGTGGGCGAGACCGTTGAGCGGATACGTGCAGGCAACTGGGCACCGGGCGCCCTGCGCGAGACCATCGCGGCGCATGTGCAGGTCTTCGATGCCATGGAAGACGCCTACCTGCGCGAGCGCGGCGGCGACATCCGTGACCTGGGGCGCCGGATATTGACTCATATGCAGTCCGACCGGCCGGCGGGCCGGTCGGCCTATACCCATACGATACTGGTTGGCGAGGACATCAGCATCGGCCAGCTCGCCGAGGTTCCGGCAGGCATGCTGGCCGGCATTGTCTCTACCAGCGGATCGAGTTCCTCGCACGTTGCCATCCTTGCCCAGTCCATGGGTGTGCCGGCAATCATGGGCGTCAAGGATCTGCCGGTGAGCCGCCTGGAAGGCCAGACCATGGTCGCGGATGGCTACCGGGGCGATGTGTATGTCAACCCGTCCATGCTGGTGCGCAAGGAGTTCATCCGCCTGCAGGCGGAGGAGTCCGCGCTCACCGAGGGCCTGAAGAAAATCGCCGGCCAGCGATCGCAGACGCCGGATGGTGTGTCGATTCCGCTCTACCTGAATACCGGGCTGGTGTTTTCGGATATCGAATCATCGGTGCACAGCGAGGGTGACGGTGTCGGGCTTTACCGTACCGAAATTCCGTTCCTTATGCGTGAGCAGTTCCCGGGAGAGAATGAGCAGATGCGTATTTACCGAAAGACGCTGAAGGCATTCGCACCCCGGCCGGTTACCCTGCGTACCCTCGATGTCGGTGGTGACAAGATGCTGTCCTATTTCCCGGTCAAGGAAGACAACCCGTTCCTCGGCTGGCGCGGAATCCGCATCACGCTGGATCACCCGGAAATCTTTCTTACCCAGCTGCGCGCCATGCTGCGTGCCAGCGTCGGGCTGGACAATCTGACCATCCTGCTACCCATGATCTCGACGGTAAGCGAGCTGGATATGGCCATGACCTTGATCTCCAAGGCCATGCTCGAACTGGTCGACGAGGGGGAGGACGTGCACCGCCCCCCCGTCGGCATCATGATCGAGGTACCTTCGGCCGTCTACCAGGTCAAGGCGATGGCGGCGCGGGTGGACTATTTCTCGATCGGTACCAACGACCTGACCCAGTACCTGCTTGCAGTGGACCGTAACAATACCCGGGTTGCGCATCTCTAC
>JAOTTU010000031.1 GCA_029864225.1 Gammaproteobacteria bacterium
CATATTCATAGCGGAACTGGGCCGGCAGCGGGACGCACGGCCGACAACCGGTCCCAACCGTGACCCGACCACCGCTGCGGCCCGATTCGGGTTAAAGCCTCGGGGCAAGCGGCCGATACAAGACTGTCGCCCTGCTGCTGCAATTAAACCCTATAAAACTGAATAAAACCGATGCCGACAAAAAACCAGAACAAGACGCCGCATTGCTCCGTGATCTGCAAGGACAGTGAACTCAAGAGTTTCTCCCGGAGTATGGCGGAGTTGCAATGGCTCATGCTCATTATCGTCATGGTGTATTTCTTCATTCCCACCAACACCATCGACGCGCCCGAAAACCTGATTGCGGTTATGTGCGGTTATGCTGTCTTTGTACTGCTGTTTCGCTATGCGGGTGCGCGCCTCGAAGACACCCAGTGGAAACTGGCGATCGAGACCTGGGCAATGATTACCTTTATCACCCTTTCCATATGGCTGAGCGGTGGCATCGAGAGTCCGCTGCAGAACCTGTACCTGATTTCGGTTATTGCCTGCGCCATCACGATGGGCAAGACCATGACCATACTCGAAGTCGCCCTGATCGCCTGCTGCTACCTTTTCATGGGTTACCAGCACTATTCAACGGACATCTTTTCCGCCGAGACATTCACCTTCATCATTGCCAGGTTTTCACCGCTGTTACTGGTGGCCTATGTCACGTCGATTCTGGCATCGGACATCCTCAACGCAAAGAAGAGAATCACCGAGCTGTCGCAGACAGATGACCTGACCGGCATCTCGAACATGCGTGCCTTCAATGAAATCTTCGAGAAGGAGGTCGCCGGGGCGGCACGCTACTCATATCCGTTGAGCGTACTCATGATCGATCTGGACAGGCTCAAGGTGGTGAATGACCAGTTCGGGCATACCACCGGCAGCGCATTGATCAAGCATGCCGCAACACTGATGAGGGACGGGATCAGGGAGGCCGATATCCTTGCGCGTTACGGTGGTGATGAGTTCGTAATCCTCATGCCGCATACCAATACCGAGATGTCCACACTGGTCGCAGAACGCATCAGGGAATTGATTGAAGCCAAGCCGCTGAACATCGGTGGCCACCAGCTACCGGCCAGCATCAGCATCGGTATTGCCAGCTATCCCGATAACGTCGTCCGGCCGGAAACTCTCCTGGACCAGGCTGATGCCGCACTTTATCGAAGCAAGATGTCAGGACGCAATCGGGTCACAACCAGCAACAACAAACCGAAGGCAGTTCAGGTCCAGGCCTGTGCCTGAAACAACTCCTGCTGACACCCCCAAGACTTAACAACCCTCCAGCAATCTCCTGACCGGTGCAAAGGAGCGCCGATGTATCGGCGTCACGCCCAGGGTTTGCAGTGCCTCCAGATGCATCCGGCTGGGATAGCCCTTGTGCCGGGCCAGGCCGTAGCCCGGGTACAGATTGTCCAGTTCGAGCATCTCGCGGTCACGCGACACCTTGGCGATAATCGAGGCGGCACTGATCGCCGCAACCTTGTCGTCACCCTTGATGACCGCCTGCACCGGGCAGGCCAGCCACGGACACTGGTTACCATCGACCAGGGCAGAGTCGGCGGCAGGTACCAACTGATCCACCGCGCGACGCATGGCCAGCAGGGTTGCCTGAAGTATGTTGATGCTGTCGATTTCCTCGACATCAGCGCGTCCCACGGCCCAGGCAAGGGCCTTTCCTGTAATCTCATCGAACAAGGCATTGCGGCGCGTTTCCGTCAGTTTCTTTGAGTCGCGCAGACCGGCGATGGGGAGTTTCGGATCAAGGATCACGGCGGCGGCGATCACCGGACCCGCCAGCGGCCCGCGGCCGGCCTCATCAACGCCGGCCACCCGCCCGGAGGCGCAATCGAACAGCTCATCCCCCATGGTGGCCCAGCGTATCCAGCACCGCCTGCGCCGCACTACGGTTCGCGTCACGACGCAGATCGTCGTGAATCCTCGCAAAGATCGCACGGACCTCGACAGAGTGGTCGGGGTCGTCCAGGATCTTCATTAATTCGCGCCCGAGATTGTCGGCAGTCACCTCGTCCTGGATCAACTCCCTCACCACCGGCTGTCCCGCCAGCAGGTTCGGCAGCGAGTAGTACCTCGTTTTCACCAGCCTCTGCGCGATCCGGTAGGTCAGGGATGACAGGCGGTAAGCCACCACCATCGGCCGCTTGAGCAGCATGCATTCGAGTGCCGCGGTTCCGGAGGCCAGCAGCACGGCATCAGCGGCCGCCATCGCCTCGAGTGACTTGCCTTCCAGCAGAGTCATCGGGATCGCGGTTCGGGCCCTGGCGAGTTCTTTCTCGAACAGTACCCGACAGCGGTTGTTCGCCAGGGGCACCACAAACTCCAGGTCCGGTTTGCGCTCCCGGCACCGGGCCGCTGCCCCGATGAATGGTCCGGCAAGACGCTTCACCTCGTCGGCACGACTCCCGGGTAGCAGTGCAACAAGCCCACCGTTATTGTCGAGCCCCAGGTGTTGCCGGGCCTGTGCCTGATCGATCTCGTCTGCCAGCAGGTCCGCCAGCGGATGGCCGACACAACGGACCGGGAGGTGTTGCTCACGGTAGAAGCGTTCTTCAAATGGAAACAGGGTCAGCATGCAATCGATGCTACGGGCGATCTTGCGCACCCGGTACTGGCGCCATGCCCACACGGAAGGACTGACGTAGTGCAGCGTCCTGATCCCGTTACGCTTGAGCTTGCGCTCCAGGGCAAGGTTGAAATCCGGCGCGTCGACACCGATGAAGATGTCCGGGGGGGTATTCAGGAAGTGCTCGCCGAGCTCACGGCGCATCGACAACAGCCCTGGCAGGTGCCGGACGACCTCGGCAATCCCCATTACCGACAGTCGTTCCATAGGGTAGAGACTGAAACACCCCGCTTCCTGCATGCGCGGTCCAGCAATACCCTCAAACATCGTATCCGGGGCCTGTTCGCGTAGCGCCTCGATCAGCCCCGCGCCCAGCAGGTCGCCGGATGCCTCCCCGGCAACGATACCTATGTGGAGCGGATGGGTGTTATTGCCCATAGCGGAACAAGCGTACGGCTGGTCTCCCGCCCTGGAATGAAGGCAGGGCTACGGGTGATTGTTGACAGTCAGCGGGAACCAGCCAGGCAACGGTGTCCATCAGCGGACAATGCCACGCGTCTGCTGCTCGATGAAAGACACCAGCTGCGCCACCTCCTCCTGCTCTTTTGCCATCTCCTGCAAATCGGCGAGGGCCTCCCGCAGTGACAGGTTCGAGCGGTACAGGGTCTTGTAGGCCTGGCGCAATGCCTGCTGTGCCTTGTCCGTGAAGCCGCGGCGTTTCAGCCCCTCTGCATTCAGGCCGCGGGGACGTGCCGGACTGCCGTCGACGATGACAAAAGGCGGCACAGCCTTCTTGATGCCGCTGCCGAAGGCGCAGAACGCGTGCGTACCGATGGCGCAGAACTGGTGCACCAGGGTGAAACCGCCGAGAATCGCATAGTCATCGACCTCGACATGGCCGGCAAGCGAGGCATTATTCGAAAAGATGGTCTGGTTCCCGACCCGGCAGTCGTGGGCGATATGGACGTAGGCCATGATCCAGTTGTCGTCACCGATACGGGTGACGCCGGCATCCTGCACGGTACCGCGGTTGATGGTGACGAATTCGCGTATCAGGTTACGGTCGCCGATCTCGAGCCTGGTAGGCTCGCCAGCGTATTTCTTGTCCTGGGGCGCCTCGCCGACCGAGGCGAACTGGTAAATCCTGTTGTCGCTGCCGATGGAGGTCGGACCATTGATCACGGCATGGGGACCGATCCAGGTGCCTGCACCGATTTCGACATCAGGCCCGATAATCGTGAACGCGCCAACGCTGACAGCGTCCGCCAGCCGGGCTGAAGGATCGATGACCGCGCGCGGGTCGATCAAGAGTTGATATCCCTCTCGGTGCACATGATTTCAGCCGAGGCGACCAGCTTGCCATCCACCTTCGCGTTACAGTCGAACACCCAGATACCGCGTCTCGTCTTCAGCAGTTTGGCGGTCAGCACCAGCTGGTCGCCCGGTTCCACCGGCTGTTTGAAGCGTACCTTGTCCATGCCGACTAGAAAATAAAGGGTGTTCCGTTCGGCCGACTGATCGAGCGTCCGGAAGGCCAGCAGGCCGGTTGCCTGCGCCATGGCCTCGAGGATGAGCACACCGGGCATTACCGGGCGCTGCGGGAAATGCCCCTGGAAAAACGGCTCATTGTAGGTGACATTCTTGATACCGGTCAGCGATTCGCCCGGATTGAACTCGGTCACCCGGTCAATCAGCAGAAACGGGTAACGGTGCGGCAAATGCTTCAGTATCTGGTTAATGTCCATAAATAGCGGTGGTGTCCTGTCGGTTATTGTTCAAAACTCGAAATTCAGTCTTTCGGGTCAAGCCTGCGCTCCAGCGCCTGTAGTCTCCGGGCCAGCTGATCCAGTTTCTTCAAGCGCGCATAGTTCTTGTTCCAGTCGGAATTTTCCTGAGCCGGGATGCCGGAAGAATAGACACCGGGGCTGGTGATGGACCTGGTCACCATGGTCATGCCGGTTACCGTCACGTTGTCGGCAATTTCCAGGTGGCCGACGATCCCGGCCCCCCCGCCGATCATGCAATGCCGCCCTATCCTGGCGCTCCCGGAGATGCCCACGCAACCGGCGATCGCGGTATGGGCCCCGATGTGGACGTTATGCGCAACCTGGATCTGGTTGTCGAGCTTGACCCCGTCCTCGAGCACGGTATCGTCCAGGGCGCCCCGGTCGACACTGGTATTGGCACCGATCTCGACATCGTTACCTATGCGCACGCCCCCGAGCTGCGGCACCTTAAGCCATTGGCCATTCTCGTTCGCCAGGCCAAAGCCGTCACTGCCGATCACCGCACCGGGATGGATGATCACCCGTTCACCGATGTTTACGCCGTGGCTGACGACAACATTGGCGTGGAGATATCCCCCCGCGCCGATCCGGGTGTCCCGACCGATGAAACAGCCGCCGGCCAGCTGGGTGCCGGCACCGATATGCACACTGTCCCCGATAATGCAGTTCGGACCGACCCAGGCAGAGGCATCGATCGCGCAGTCCTTGCCGATGCTGGCACTCGGGTGCACCCCCTGGCGGGGGTTCACTGGTGGTACGATCAGCGTGGCCGCCCTGGCATAGGCGACATAGGGATTGGCGCTGGCAATCGTCGCCGTTGGACACTCCCTGGCAAATTCCGGCCTGAGTATGACGGCAGCAGCGGCGGTGTGCTGCAGGTATTTCCTGTAGGTGGTATTGGCAAGAAAGCTGATGGCGCCGGGGCCGGCATTCTGCAAGGTGGCCACCGAAGTGATCACGCAGTCCGGATCGCCCTGCAGTTTACCACCGATACTGTTTGCCAATTCACCGAGCGTCAACCCCATGCGGGTGCTTCCCTATAGTGACAGCGAGATCAATTGCCCTTGAGCTTCGCGGCAACACTATCCGTAATATCAATCCGGTCGCTTGAATAGACCACGCCCTGGCTCAGGATCAGGTCAAATTTCTGTTCCTTGGCGAATTCCACGACCGCGTCATACATGTCTTTCTGCAGCTTGGTGAGCACCTCGTTGCGCCTGATATTGAGATCGTCCCGGAACTCCTCCTGGGTACGTTTCAGGTCGCGCCGCTTACCGAGAATCTCCCGCTCCAGCTTGGAGCGCTCTGACTCGCTCATGACCTCGCCGTCACGGGACAGGCGGTCCTCCTGAGTCTTGATCTCGCGCTGCAGCGCCACCAATGCCTTTTCCCTCGGGCTGAACTCTGATTCGATCTTGCTCTGGGCAGACTTTACCTGGGGCGCGGACTCCATCAGTTTTGCCGTATCGACAAAGCCGATTTTCATTTCCGCCTGTACGCCACCGGAGTACATCGCCACGGTTGTAATCAGGGTTGCCATCAGTACTGCTGGTCTGTATCTGTTCAAGGTATTTCTCCACGTTCGCCGTCAAATTTTCAAAAAAATGTTCCGATCGTGAACTGGAATTTCTGCAACTCATCCTCCGGTTCTTCATTGATCGGGTAACCCAGGCTGATCGAGAGCGGGCCCATCGGCGAGAGCCACAGTCCAGCCAGGCCGACAGAATACCTCAATTCGCCAGTATCGAAATCCCCGAAATTATCGAAGACATTGCCGATATCCAAGAACGCGCTCATCCGGAAGGACTTGGAATCCTCGAAAAACGGCACCGGAAAGATCAGTTCGGCATTACCCACCACCCGGAAGCTGCCACCGATCGGGTTGCCGTTCGCGTCTCGCGGCCCCAGGGTATTATCCTCGAAACCACGCACCGAGCGCACGCCGCCGGCGAAGAAGTTCTCGAAAAACGGCAGCTGCTCAAAGTCGCCGTAGCCCTCCCCGTAGCCCAGTTCCCCATTCAGCGACAGGGTCAGGTTCCTGGTCAGCGGCACGAATTGCTGTTGCCGGTAGTTCAGCTTGTAATATTCGAGACCGGAGCCCGGTACCGTGGTCTCCACAGCGACCCGCATGAGTCCGCCGCGGTCTGCGAAGATCGCCTTGTTGCGGGTGTCATGGCTCCAGCTGCCGGTGAGCTTGATATTGTCGTAGTTATCACCATGCTGATTGATAAAGTCGAATACCTCGGCGGGTGAACCCGTGGTCGGCTTGAGCTCGATATTCTCGTACTCGGTGTTCAGGAAGATCCGCTCAAACTCGGTAATCGGAATACCGAAGCTGATATTGGCGCCGAATGAATCGGTCGTGTAGTCGGAGAGGTTGGCCTCGTCCGCGTCGGTCTCGCGGTAATACGAACCAAATCCGCGGCTGATTCCGTCGATCGTGTAATAGGGGTTGGTATAGGAAAAACTGTATACGGTGTTGACATCACTGTTGTTGAAGGCAAAGCTGACGCGCTTGCCCCTGCCGAGAAAGTTGTCCTGCGAGACGCTCGCATTGAATAGCAGGCCCGAGGACTGTGAGTAGCCGACGCCTGCGGTGATGCTGCCGGAGGATGTCTCGGTGACCGAATAGTTGACATCGACCTGGTCCGTAGTCCCCGGCACCGTGGGAGTTTCGACGTTGACGTCCTCGAAGTAGCCCAGCCGCTGCAGGCGGGCACGCGAGCGCTCCACCTTCTCGGCGGAGAACCAGCCGGCCTCCATCTGGCGCATTTCGCGGCGCAGGACCTCATCACGCGTGGCCACATTGCCTTCCACGTTCACACGTCGCACATAGACCCGGTCGCCGGGATCGATAAAGAAGGCCAGTGAAACCTCGTTGTTCTCGTCATCCAGCTCCGGGACCGTATTGACATTGGCGAATGCATAGCCGTGATCACCCAGTTTGGCACTGATCCGTTCCACCGCCTCAGTCACCCGTTTGCGGGAGAACACGTCTTTCGGATTGATCCTGACCAGCGGGAAGAGTTCCTCCGGCTCGACCACCAGGTCACCCGACAGGGTGACTTCGCTGATACTGTACTGCTCGCCTTCACTGATATTGATAGTGATGTAGATGTCTTTCTTGTCAGGCGTGATGGAAACCTGGGTGGAGGTGATATTGAAATTCAGGTGGCCGCGATCGAGGTAGAAGGAGCGCAGTATCTCCAGGTCCGCCGCGAGCTTCTGCTTCGAATACTGGTCGTTCTTGGTAATGAAGGAAAAGATGCCAGGGCTACTGAGGGTGAAATCATCAAGCAGTTCCTTGTCTGTGTGGCGTTGATTCCCCACGATATTGATCTGCTTGATCCTGGCTGCCTGTCCTTCCGCTATGTCGATCAGGATGCCGACGCGGTTTCTTTCCAGCGGGGTCACCGTGGTATCGAGCCTTACCGCATATTTGCCCCTGCTGAAATACTGGCGCTGCAGCTCCTGTTCGACCTTGTCGAGCAGGGAACGGTCGAACACCCTGCCCTCGGCCAGCCCGATCTGCTTGAGGCCATTGAGCAGTTCCTCGGTCTCCAGGTCCCGGTTACCCTTGATCTCTATACTGCTGACCGCGGCACGCTCCGTGACATGGACGACCAGGACATCCCCATCCTGCTCCAGGTAAACATCATTGAAGAAACCGGTCTTGAACAAGGCCCTGATCGCAGCCGCTGAACCATCAGTATCGATGCTGTCGCCGACCTTGACCGGCAGATAATTGAACACCGTGCCGGCCGAGATTCGCTGCAGCCCCTCTACCCGTACGTCCTTGACCACAAACGGTTCAAATGCGCGGGCCGTCCCGGACAGCAGCAGGAACAACAACAGGATGTGGAAGACGGTTCTCATTATTGTTTCGTTTGGACAGGTCGTAAGCGGTGTTATTCAAAGAACCTTGCCAGGTCGTTGTAAAACGCCAGTGACATCAACAAAAGCAGCAGGATAATTCCTACCCGCTGACCGAACATCTGGACCGCTTCAGAGACCGGGCTGCCCTTCAACATCTCGATCAGGTAATACATCAGGTGTCCACCATCCAGGATCGGGATCGGCAACAGATTCAGTACACCCAGGCTGACACTGACAATGGCCAGAAAGCCCAGAAAGGCGGTGAGACCGATGGCAGCCGACTGGCCCGCATAACGGGCAATACTGATCGGCCCGCTGAGGTTCTCGACAGAGGCCTTTCCTCTGACCATTTTCCACAAGGTCCTCAACGTCAGTGTCGACATTCCCCAGGTCTTTCCGAGGGCGGCCGGGACTGCCTCGAGCGGGCCATAGCGGACAACGACGCGCATTGTAGCATGCTCATCGGCATCCGGAAGACGCACATAAGCGCCGATACGCCCTACCGTTTTGCCCGCGTCTTCGGCAGCCCGCGGGGTCACGTCGAAGTCCAGCAGTTCATCTCCCCGCTGCACCTGCACCGCTATCGACTGGCCGGGCCGGGCCCGCACGTATTCGACCCACTGGTTCCAGTCCTTCAGCGCGACCCCATCCGCCGCCACGACCAGGTCAGCGGCACGCAGGCCGGCCTGCTCTGCCGCGCCGCCGGCAACCAGCCGGTCGATCATGGCGGGATAGACCGGGCGCCAGGGCTTGATTCCCAGATTTTCCAGCACCCCGCCCTTATCCAAGAGGCGGGTGGACTCATCCAGTCTGACCCGCACACGCCTGTCATTACCTTGTGGGTCCCGCACCCCGACCTCGAACGAGGCCTGCTCGTCCAGACCGGCATCCAGCAGGGCAAGGACTGCCGCCTCCCAGCTGTTCGTCGGCTTGTCCTTGATGCTGCGTATCTCGTCACCCGGCATGAAGCCGGCCTGTTCGGCGGGTGAGTCGGTCATCAACTCGCCGATGACCGGGCGCAGTCCCGGAACCCCGCTGACGAACATGATCCAGTAGGCCGCGATGGCAAACAGGAAGTTGAACAATGGCCCGGCGCTGACCACCGCGATCCGCGTGGACAGGGGCTGCTGGTTGAACGCCCGGTGCTGCTCAGCCGCGGCAACCTCACCCTCGCGTTCATCCAGCATCTTGACATAACCGCCGAGCGGGATGGCCGCCACCACCAGTTCGGTGTCGTCGGCGCCGAAACGCCGGCTCCACAAGGGTTTCCCGAAACCAACCGAGAAACGCAGGACCTTGACACCGAGCCTCCTGGCCACCCAGAAATGCCCGAATTCGTGGACCGTGACAAGGATACCGATCGCGACAATGAAGGCGCTTGTAGAGAGCAACACACCGTTCACGAGCTTGCCTGCATCCGGCCCGAGCCGATGTAGTCCCTTGCCTGGCAGCGCGCTGCGGCATCATCCTCGAGTATCGCCTGCAGCGATGCCGCATCATGCACCGTGCAGTGCTCCATGACATGTTCAATAAGCCGCGGGATCGAGGTGAAGGCAATCTGCTGATCGAGAAATGCCTGCACGGCCACTTCATTGGCCGCATTGAGGATGGCCGGCGCAGTACCGCCCTTCTCCCAGGCATGACAGGCCAGCCCCAGGCAGGGAAAACGTTCCTTGTCCGGGTCTTCGAACTGCAGGGACCCGACAGCCGTCAGGTCCAGTTGCCGTGCACCCGAGTCGATCCTGTCCGGCCAGGCCAGTGCGTGGGTGATGGGAATGCGCATGTCCGGATTCCCCAGCTGGGCGAGCACGGAACCATCGTCGTATTCCACCATGGAGTGCAGGATGCTCTGGGGGTGGATGAGGACCTTGATCTTTTCCAGTGGCAGGTCAAACAGCCAGCCGGCCTCGATGACCTCAAGACCCTTGTTCATCATGGTGGCCGAATCAACGGATATCTTGCGCCCCATCTCCCAGTTGGGATGCGCGCAGGCCTGCGCCGGTGTCACCCTGGCGAGCTCTGCGATCGGCAGGGTCCTGAACGGGCCGCCGGAAGCCGTCAGCATGATCTTGCGGACACCGCGCGGTGCCTGACCGGCGACATAGTTGTCCGGCATGCACTGGAGAATGGCGTTGTGCTCGCTGTCGATCGGCAGCAGCACAGCCTGGTTGTCGCGCACGGCCTGCATGAACAAGGCACCGGACATGACCAGTGCCTCCTTGTTCGCCAGCAATACGCGCTTGCCCTGCCTGGCGGCCTCGAGGCTGGGCAACAGGCCGGCCGCGCCGACGATGGCTGCCATCACACAGTCCACCTCGGGCAAACCGGCCACCTCCATCAGCGCATCACTGCCACCCAGCACCCGGACATCCGCTGCCGTGTCGCGCAGCCTGTCCGTCAGCCGCTGGGCCGCATCCGGGTCCGCCATGACGGCGTAGCGCGGCCGGAAACGTTGACACTGCCCGGCCAGGGCCTCGACATCGGTATTTGCCGTCAGCGCCACGACATGAAACCTGTCGGGGTACCTGGACACGACATCCAGGGTATTCACTCCGATAGAACCGGTCGCGCCCAGTATGGTTATGCCTGCCGGTGGTGAATCATGCATCGCTGTCAATACCTGTATTCATGTCTGCTGTAATAGATCTGCTGTAGTAGATGGATTGACCGCGCAGATCAAAGTTCCAGCCAGTAAAGTCCCAGCAGAAAAACCGGGGCCGCTGCCGTCAGGCTATCGATACGGTCGAGGACCCCGCCGTGCCCGGGGATGATATGGCTGCTGTCCTTGATCCCGTGCTGGCGCTTCATCAGACTCTCCAGCAGGTCACCAACGATGGAAAACAACACCGTGAGCAGCGAGACCAGTACCAGCCCGGCCGTCCATCTGAGCGACTGGCTGTACAGCAGGCCGACCAGCAGCGCGAACAGGCCGCTGGTGACAACAGCGCCGTAGACGCCCTGCCAGGTCTTGCCGGGACTGACGACGGGTGCCAGCTTGGTGCGCCCCCAGCGGCGTCCCGCGAAATAGGCGCCACTGTCCGCAAGCCAGATCAGCACCAGCAGGAACAGGGTAAACAACGGACCGTCCTGCTCCCGTCCGTGCAACATCACCAGCGCCGCCCAGGCAGGCAACATGACCAGCAGGCCGACCACAGACTTCATAAGCCGAACCCGTGCGCTAGACTGGGTACTGATTTTTGCCCGACTTACCCAGTACAGCGCCCCCAGCCACCACAGCAATGCGGCAACCAGCAGGCTATCGATCAGTGCCTCCAGTGGTGTCATCCAGGCAAGCCAGCACAGCAACACAATAATGGCCGGGTAAAGCAGCTGGGCCGGGACCGACTGCAGCGGCACCATGCGGGCCCATTCCCACAGCCCGATCCCCATGATCAGGGCCAGTATCAGCGCCACTGCATCTGTCGGGAGAAACAGGATACCGCCAACGACAAGCGGTATCATGATCGCTGCCGAGATCAGGCGGGTTTTAAGCACCCTTCAACTGCTCCGCCTGGTCCCCGGTACGACCAAAACGACGTTGTCGGTTGGCAAACGACTCCAAGGCCTCATCCAGCGCGTGTTCATTGAAGGCCGGCCACAGGACATCGGTAAAATAGAGTTCGGTATAGGCCAGCTGCCACAACAGGAAATTGCTGACGCGCTGCTCACCGCCGGTACGGATAAAGAGGTCGGGCGCGGGCAGGTCCGCCAGGGCGATCTCGCAGTTGATCATATCCGGCGTGATGTCCTCGGGTTTAATCTCGCCGGAGGCAACACGCCGGGCAATGACACGCAGTGCCTCGGTTATGTCCCACTGCCCCCCGTAGTTCGCGGCGATAATCAGATCCATGGCCGTGTTCGCACGGGTCTTGTCCTCGGCCTGTGTAATCTGTTCGCGCAGGTCCTTGGGGAAGGCATAACGATCGCCGATAAAGCGCACCCGGATACCGTTCTGGTGCAGGGCCTCGACTTCCTTTTTCAGGGTGCGGATAAACAGATCCATCAGCAGGCCGACCTCATCACGCGGGCGCCGCCAGTTCTCGCTGCTGAAGGCAAATAGTGTCAGTGCCCTTATGCCCTTGTTACGGCAAGCCTTGACGATGGTCTTGACCGCCTTGACGCCCTCGCGGTGCCCGACATAGCGCGGCAGCATGCGCGCCCGCGCCCAACGGCCGTTGCCGTCCATGATGATGGCGATATGCTGAGGCAGGCCGTTGGATTTCTTGGTGCTTGTCATCTCAATAGAAGAATAAACAGCAGTGGCTGCCGGGCTAGACTTCCATTAGCTCCGCTTCTTTCTGGGTCACGATGCTGTCGACATCGGCCACGTGTTTGTCCGTAATACGCTGGATATCATCCTGGGCCTTGCGCTCGTCGTCTTCGGATATCTCCTTTTCCTTGAGCAGGTCCTTAAAGTCACTGTTGGCATCACGGCGGATATTGCGGATCGCCACTTTCGCAGCCTCGCCGTCGTTACGCACCACCTTGGCCAGGTTACGGCGAGTTTCCTCGGTCAGTGGCGGCAGCGGTATGCGCATCACCATGCCTGCGGTTGCCGGGTTGAGCCCCAGGTCGGAGGAGATGATCGCCTTCTCGATGACCTGTACCATCTGTTTCTCCCAGGGTGTCACCGCCAGGGTGCGGGAATCTTCAATGGAAATATTGGCAACCTGGGATATCGGCACCTGGCTGCCGTAGTAATCGACAGTCAAATGATCAAGCAGGCTGGGGTGGGCCCGGCCAGTGCGCACCTTGCTCAGCGACTGCTTCAGCGCCTCGATGCTCTTGTCCATACGTTCACTGGCGTCCTTTTTGATGTCTTCGATCATCCTTCAACTCTCCTGCTCTACCAAGGTTCCCACATTGTCCCCGGCGACAATCCGCCCCAAATGGCCAGGCTCGAATATATTGAACACCCGCACCGGCATGTTGTGTTCATTGCACAGCACCAGCGCCGTGGCATCCATCACCGCCAGTTTGCGCTTCAACGCCTCGTCAAAGGTCAGCCTGTCATACAGGGTCGCATCCTTGTTGGTCACCGGATCGGCCGAATAGATGCCATCAACCTTGGTGGCTTTCAGCATGATATCGGCATCGATCTCGATGGCGCGCAGGCTGGCGGCCGAATCCGTGGTAAAAAACGGGTTGCCCGTGCCGGCAGCGAAAATCACCACCCGCCCTTTTTCCAGGTGGCGGATCGCCCGCCCGCGGATGTAGGGCTCACATACCTGGTTTATTCGCAGGGCCGACATCACCCGGCTATTTGCGCCAGCCTTGTCCAGGGCATCCTGCAGCGCCAGGGAATTGATCACCGTAGCCAGCATCCCCATGTGATCGCCGGTCACCCGGTCCATCCCGCGCGAGGCCATGCCGGCACCCCGGACAATATTGCCGCCACCGATGACCAGGCCGATCTGTACGCCGGTTGAACTGACTGTGTGAATCTCGCCGGCGATGCGCTGGATCACCTCCGGATCAATCCCGTGGTCCTGGGCACCCATCAGGGCCTCACCGCTAAGCTTCAACAGTATCCGCTGGTATCGCACACTTTTTCCTCATATCTATCAGATAGATATAGAATATTCATGAATTCCTGTAGAACCGGTACCATTGTCTTACTTTTCCGTCCTCAATGCCATGCAAAAAAAACGGGGTCGACTTCCGACCCCGTTGGTTGTGTCTTTCAGGTTCACTGAAGATCCGTTGACATAGCGGCTGTGGTCTCGCGTTAACCACCCTTGACCTGCGCCATGACTTCATCAGCGAAATTCTCAGTCTTCTTCTCGATGCCCTCGCCCAGTTCCATGCGATCGAAACCGACCACACTGGCCCCGGTCGCCTCGAGCAGTTTGCCGACTGTCTGGTCCGGGTCCTTGACGAAGGACTGGCCCAGCAGGGTGATCTCACCGAGGAACTTCTGGATACGGCCATCGACCATCTTCTCGATGATATTGGCCGGCTTGCCGCTGGCCTCCGCCTGGGCGGAGAAAATCTCACGCTCCTTGTCGAGGACATCCCGGGCCACATCATCGACAGAACAGAACTGGGGCTTGCTGGCGGCGATATGCATGGCGACATCACGCGCCAGTTCATCATTACCACCCTGCATCTCGACCAGCACACCGATACGGACGCCATGTTGGTAATGGGCCAGTTTCCCTTGCGTCGCCTGGCGACGAATGAAGCGGCGCACATTGATGTTTTCGCCTATCGAGGCAATCAGCGACTTGCGTGCGATTTCGATGCTGGTGTCATCACCGTCATGCAAGGGCATGGCCAGCAGTGCATCGATGTCGGCCGGGTCATTCGCCAGTACGCGTTGTGCGATGGCACGCGAGAATTCCTGGAAATCCTCCTTCTTCGCGACAAAATCGGTTTCGCAATTGACCTCGACAATGGCCGCTGCCTTGCCGTCATTACTGGTTTCGATGACGATCAGGCCCTCGGAGGCGATCCTGCCGGCCTTCTTGTCCGCCTTTGCCAGTCCTGTCTTGCGCAGTGTCTCAACCGCCGCATCCATATCACCGCCTGCATCGACCAGTGCCTTTTTGCACTCCATCATGCCGGAGCCGGTGCGCTCGCGCAGTTCCTTCACTTGCGCCGCTGTAATTGCCATAGTTCTAGCCTCTTTGAATCAATCCAGGGACCCTGAAGCACTGCAGCAGGGCTGTTTACGCATCACCCTTGTCGTCGCCCACTTGCGCTGCGTCCGGGGTCATGCTGCCGGCCGGTTGCTCATCAGCGGCATCCTCTGTCGCGGCCTCGGCCTTCACGCTGGCAACGGCCTTTTTCTTCACCGTCACCTTGCTCACAGCCTTTTTACGCGCCGGCGCCTTGGCCGCCTTCTTTGGGGCGGTGCGTCCAGCCTCATCCAGCTCGATAAATTCATCTTCTGACTCGGCTGCGATTCTCGCGATACTCAGACGCCCGGTGTCAACGGCGTCCGCCGCGCTTTCAACGTAGAGCTTGATGGCACGTATCGCGTCATCATTGCCGGGAATCATGTAGTCAACACCTTCGATGGAATTATTGGTATCAACGATACCGACAACAGGAATACCAAGCTTGACGGCCTCACTGATCGCGATTTTCTCGTAGCCGACATCAACTATGAACATAGCATCGGGAATGCCGTTCATGTCCTTGATTCCGCCAAGGCTGCGCTCAAGCTTTTCCTTTTCGCGCTGACGCATCAGGCCCTCTTTTTTGCTGAGCCTGGCAAGGGAACCATCCTCCTCCATG
>JAOTTU010000182.1 GCA_029864225.1 Gammaproteobacteria bacterium
GCGGGGTCTTCCTCGCTTTCATCTCGCAAACCGGTGATATCCTTGTGACGAAACAGGCCGTTGTCGTCAAAGTTCATCTTGGCATCCAGCGCAACCAGCTCACCCTCGCCAGTCACCACCAGCGGATTGATCTCGACCAGGCTCGCATCCAGATCGGTGAATGCCCGGTACATACCCTGCAGAAATTTCATTGCCGAACGAATCTGCGGCCCCTCCAGTCCCAGGCCAAAGGCCAGCTTGCGCGCATGGTACGGTTGCACGCCCGTGGCCGGGTCTATCGGGACTTTGCGGATTCTTTCCGGCGTTGTGGAAGCCACCTCTTCGATATCCATTCCGCCTTCAGTAGACGCAATTATGGTGACGAAACCGGTGGCACGATCGAGCAATAAACTGAGGTAAAGCTCCCGGGCAATGTCACATCCCTCCTCGATGTAGACGCATTTGACATGCTTGCCCTGGGGACCCGTCTGGTGAGTGACCAGGGTCATGCCGAGCATTTTTTCCGCGGCAGCCATGACCTCATCGTGTGAGCTGACGACCTTGACACCGCCGCCCTTGCCCCGCCCTCCGGCATGGATCTGCGCCTTGACCACCCAGACAGAGCCACCCAATTCCTGCGCTGCCTCGACTGCCTCAGATGGCGTAAAGGCAACGCGACCGCGCGGCACGGATACTCCGAATTCGCCAAGCAGCGTCTTGGCCTGATACTCATGTACATTCATTGTGTTAGTGTGACCTCCATTACATGAAGTCTGGTATACAATATGCCAGAATATTCGGGTTTGCAAGCATCCAGCGAACGGCCCTGAATACGACGAGCTATCAAAGGAACACGCGATGCTGTAGCCAACACAACTGCGCTACGGATCTACTATGATCGGTCTGGCAGTGGCTGCCCGGTACCTTTCATTGGGGGTGCAGGAGGCGATCTGCGTGGCAAACCTGAAGTGGTCTACTAAATCCGGACACCGCATAAAGACAGTAATGTGCCATTTGCACCAGCGATTTTTTTCAGTTCGCGGTTACATGGTTTCATAATCTAGCCGGCTTTATAGTACTCCGCCAAACCGTTCATTACGGCATGCTTGTCGAATTCCGCTCCCATCTTCAGCATTGCATCTGCGAAACGTCCCACGATATCGGTGATCGCCCCAGCCGTGAGTTGATTTAGAATGCCGATTCGTATCTGAACAGGTTCCGACAGGGTTGGCCAGATACCAAAATTCTCCGCCCGGCAGCCAGCCACCAGGTCTTTTTCCTGTCCCGCCAGTTTGCCGGGCAGGTTCAGCACCACCAGACTGGGCATGTTCGAGGTAACGTCACAACCCATCGCCGTTACCGCTTGTTTCAACGCCGCCTCGTGATAGAGATAATCATTGGCCTTTTGCGCACGACCGTAGCTTAGCAAAATACGCAGCGCTTCATGGAATGCAGCGACGGCATAGCAGGAATGGGTGCGATGATAGGTTCCCGCCGCTACATCCTGGTCGTTAATGATGCCCCAGTGCCGTGCTTCAAGCACCGGGTGATGAACAAAGGTGTAGCAACCGCGTTGTTTCAGGACAGCAATCACCTTGTCAGATAAACTGACCGGTGCATAGGTCAGTGGCAGGCTCAACACCCCTTTTTGCGGGCAGGAAGCCCAGGCCACGACGCCCGGATAGGCGTCGATATCGAAATCGCCGACACCCAGACTCGACACCGCGTCCACCAACCCCATCACGGCGTGTTTTTCGCAAGCCGCGTTGAATCCCTCGATGTCATTGACCCGGCCGCTGCCGGTTTCCCAGTGCGTCATGGACGCCCACATAGGCTTATGCTTGGCCAGCGCCGCCTCGATAATATCGCCTGTGACGGACTGACCATGTGGAACATCTATCTCGATGACGTTGGCTGGCCGCGGGTTCAGTGAATCGGCGGCAAGGTCTTCAAGCGTCGACGCCTTCATGCGGATACACAGACTATCGATACTGCTAAATGTGCCATTGACGAAAACAACAACCTTGTCACCGGGCAGAATCGGGCTCTGGATGCAATCGAGGCCACTCCAGCCGGTGCCGCCGACACCAAAGGTGTATAGATTCTTTGTGCCCCAGAGTTCACGCAGCATCAGCTTCGCTTCGACCATGCCGCGCAGCACGTCTTTTTGCATATGGTCCGCAACACCCGTTTTACAAAATCGCTCCAGTACGCGCGGATCGGTATTGCCCGGACCGGGACCGGCAGCTAATGTCTCTGGAATCTCTAGGGCGGGGTAAATTTTCACTTTGCCTCCTGGGCCGTGATCCGGCGCTGCGTTGTTATAGCTTTTAACTAAAAAGCCGGGGATATTTAGCAGTATACAAAACGGGGCCTATATAGACACCCACAGGACCCTATTTCCGCTGAATGTGCACTGGAGCGATTGGGCAACCAGGCTTAAACCAGCTTGTCGCGCGGTGTCTTACCGGCAAAAAAGGCATCGATGTTTTCGACGACCCGCATTCCCATCGCTAGGCGGGTTTCAACCGTCGCACTGCCGAGATGTGGTAGCGTGACGACATTTTCCATCCCGAGTAACGGCTCGGATATTCTTGGCTCGGACTCATAAACGTCGAGACCCGCACCGGCGATTTCTCCCTTCTGCAAGGCCACTACCAGGGCTTGCTCGTCAACAATATCGCCGCGGGCAGTATTAATCAAAAATGCGCTGGGTTTCATCGCGGCAAAGGCAGTGGCATCTATCAAATGGTAAGTCTCCTTGCCGCCCGGGCAGTGCACGGAAACAAAATCCGCTTGTTCAAAAACCTCTTGTGGCGAGTTGCACTGGCGTGCATTCAATCCGGCAATGTCTTCCTTACGCGGCGGAAACGGATCGTGGTATATAATTTCCATGGCGAAACCGTGCGCCGCACGCGCCGCCACCGCGCGCGCGATACGGCCCATGCCTATCAATCCAAGTGTTTTATGATGCACGCTCGACCCCATCATGTGGGTCGGACGCCAGCCGGTCCATTCCTTGTTCCGGGCGTGACGCTCGCCCTCGCCAGTCCGCCGGGCAACCATCAACAGCAAGGTCATGGCGAGGTCGGCAGTGCACTCGGTCAACACTTCCGGCGTATTCGAAACGGTGAGACCGGCCGCCTTCGCCGCTTCGAGATCGATATGATTAAATCCGACACCAAAACTACCGATCATTTTGGCCTTCATCGGTGTGGCACTCAGGACTTCGGCATCGACCTTGTCAGATACTGTTGGTAACACCGCATCGGCGGTGCGAAACGCGTCCTGCATTTCGGCCACTGTCATCGGCACATCATCGACATTCAGTTGCGTGTCGTATTTTTGTGTCAGGATCTTTTCGATTTGTTCAGGCCAGCGACGGGTAACGACGATTTTTGGCTTGCTCATTGGAATTCCTCTGTTTCGATCAATTCCGACCGGCGGTTAGTGGGATGATACCCGACAGTGTTGCTGATTTCCCGCCGGCGTTCAACTCAGTCGGGCCCGTCCAGTCCTGCCGTCTTCGTCAACGCACACGGCGCCAATCTTTCATCGAATCCAATATCCTGAATGGCAGGCAACGTAATGACAGCCAATCTCTGGCAGCATTTTATATGCGGACAGTAATTCACCCTCCTGTACCTTTAATAGAGGAAATCGACTCGCCGCTCGATGTATACCTGTACCCGCTTGGTGCATTCCTTCCGCTAAAAATTTAACCATACAGCTTGACCCATGGGATTTGAGCGAACTCATTCCAGAACCTTGTTCAGCAATTTCTGCGGCCTTATCCCGTTCGCCGGGGCCTCTGTTTGCGAGGATCTTATTCAACGCC
>JAOTTU010000183.1 GCA_029864225.1 Gammaproteobacteria bacterium
GTGCTAAAATTAGCCCGATCAAATGGAGAACGACTGAATGAGCCAGGAATTAGTCCTTAGGAACCAGTCACTTGTGCTGCCGCTGCCGACCGGCAACCTGGACCAGTATATCCAGGCCGCCTTCAGTATCCCGGTGCTCAGCGCCGAGGAGGAACAGGCACTGGCACGGCGCCTGCAACAGGACAGCGACCTCGACGCAGCGCGCCAACTGGTGATGTCGCACCTGCGCTTCGTGGTGCGGGTGGCGCGTGGCTACAGCGGCTACGGCCTTGCGCTGGGCGACCTGATCCAGGAGGGCAATATCGGCCTGATGAAGGCGGTCAAGCGCTTTGACCCGGACAGGGGCGTCCGCCTGGTGTCCTTCGCAGTGCACTGGATACGCGCCGAGATCCATGAATTCATCCTGCGCAACTGGCGCATCGTCAAGGTCGCCACCACCAAGGCCCAGCGCAAGCTGTTTTTCAACCTGCGCAGCGCCAAGAAGCGCCTCGGCTGGATGAACCGGGACGAGATCAACGCCGTGGCACAAGACCTCGGCGTCAAGCCGGAAACCGTACTCGAGATGGAATCACGCCTCAGCGGTCAGGACATCGGTTTCGACCTGAGCGGCAGCGAGGATGATGAGGACGCCAGGCAGTTCGCCCCGGCGGCCTACCTGACGGACGCGTCCAACGACCCGGCCCTGACCCTGGAGCAACACGACTGGCAGCAGCAGAGCACCAGCAATTTGTTCGAGGCGCTGGCGCAGCTGGACGAGCGCAGCCGGACCATCCTCGAGGAACGCTGGCTGGCCGAGGACAAGACCACCCTGCAGGCGCTGGCGGCCCGCTTCGATGTATCCGCGGAACGCATTCGCCAGCTGGAGAAAAACGCCATCAACATACTCAAGAAGACCCTGGTGGCCTGAACACCCCAACACCGGCTCCAGCTGAAACGGCCCTCACGGGCCGTTTTTATTGCCCGGAGAAGGGAGGCACAGGATTGATTACCGCGGAGACGCGGAGAACGCAGAGCAAATATTACATGCAACAAAACCTGAACTTTTACTTAATCGCTACATCATTGAGATGTTTTTTCGGGCTATTGTTTGTTCTTTTCTCCGCGCCCTTTGCGTCTCTGCGGTGAAATGTTTTCTTTTCACGCATAGAGCATCTACAGAACCTTCAAAACAGCAACGGCAGGTAATGGTCCAGCATCAGGATGGCGAACAGGACCATCAGGTACCAGATGGAATAACCGAAGGTCTTCATCGCGACCTTCTCGTCATTGCCCTTCATCAACTCCACGGCGTAATAGAGAAAGCCGCCGCCCAGCGACAGGGCCCCGGCCAGGTAAAACAATCCGCTCATGTGGGTCGCGAACGGCAGCACGCTGACGGCGATCAGCAGCAGGGTATAGAGGAGAATCTGCAGGCGTGTGAACGGCACGCCGTGGGTCACCGGGAGCATGGGAATGTCCACCTTGGCGTACTCGTCGCGACGATGGATCGCCAGCGCCCAGAAATGCGGCGGTGTCCACACGAAGATGATCAGGAACAGCAGCAGCGCATGAGGATCGAGCGCCCCGGTCAGCGCCGTCCAGCCCAGGACCGGCGGTGCCGCACCGGCCGCCCCTCCGATGACGATGTTCTGCGGGGTCGCACGCTTGAGGTACATGGTGTAGACCACCGCATACCCCACCAGCGACAGAAAGGTCAGTAACGCAGTCAGGGTATTGATAAAGAACACCAGGATAAGCATGGCGGCAGCGCCAAGCAGTACGGCAAACAGCAGCGCGTTGCGTTCACTGATCTGCCCCTGCGGCAGGGGGCGCTTGCTGGTACGTGCCATGCGCGCGTCCTCGCGCGCATCCAGCACATGGTTGATGGCCGCGGCCGCCGCGGCCGCCATGCCGATCCCCAGGTTACCGAGCAGCAATACGTCCAGTGGCACCATGCCGGGCGGCGAGGTGGCAAGAAACATCCCCACCATGGCCGTGAACACGATCAGGGCGACGACCTTGAGTTTGCAAAGGCCCAGGTAACTGTTGAGTAATTCCAGGGCTGGCTGGCCCGGCATTTCGATACCCGTCTTTTCCTTGGTCGAAACAGACATGGATTATTACGCTAGCCGATCCGCGAGTACTTCAACAGCCGATGCAGGTCATTGATCATACCGCGCGGGTCGGCGCCTGCCCGATAGTACATCATCACGTTTCCAAGCGGATCAACCAGATAGACGCGCTCGGCGCCGCGCATCTGCACCGCGTCGATCATGAACAGGGGTGCCAGCTCGGCGCTCTGTTCGGGCGACAGCGCCCCGGTTGCCATCTCCGGGTATTCGTTCAGGATGTCTCCCAGCGTTTCCGGCGTCATCGTGTCCGCGGCCAGGAACAGGCGCTGCACCCGCTGGATATTCTCGCCCTGTGCCAGCCGCACCTGGCGCATGTGGTAGAGGTTGGTTCGGCAGGCCTCGCCACAGTCGGTGGCACCGATATAGAGCAGGGTCCATTTACCCTGCAGGAAGCCTTCCTGCAGCACCCCGCCCGCCGCACTGGGTATGTCGGCAGGCAGCACCAGCGGCCGTGGCGGCTGCACCAGGACCCCCTGGTTGGTGGTGCCCTCGGGGCGCCAGCCCTGCTGGCCACTGAGGTGCATGATCCAGGCAATCAGCATCGGTGAAAGGAACAGCAGGCCCAGCAGCACCAGCGACTGCCGGGAACTCAGGAAGCCGCGCTGCCGCCTGGCGCAGCGGCCTGCCCTTGAAGCATGCATGTATTTGAGATGATTCATAAATGACCACTATCACTCGTGTTCGTTTGACACCCGGCGTGTGTTCACGCCGATGTAAATCAAGGCCAGTACCGTGGCCAGTGTGAACCACTGCAGGGCATAGGCGCGGTGCTTGTCCGGCGTGGTCCCGTAGACCGGGCGCCATTCCCGGGCAAAACCGTGCGCCGCATCCGCATCCAGCAGCAGGACCACCGGCAACAGTCTATATCCCAGCCGCTGTTCCAGCGGCCCGGGTTCTATCAGCTGCACCACCCCGGGCCAGCCCGCGTGGGGTTCCTCTACGCTGTCCAGCCGCAGACGTTTCTCGGGCGGATACGTGACCAACGCCTGCACGTCGACCATGTCTTCCGGCCCAGGCAATGCCGGCAATTGCGCCCGACTGACACCCACCGGCACCCAGCCGCGGTTGACCAGCACGGCCTCGCTGGTATCGGCCAACACCAGCGGTGTCAACACATGGTACCCCGCCCGACCCTGGTGGATGCTGTTGTCCAGCAGCAGCTGGTGATCCAGGTCGTAGCGGCCCCGGGCCGTGACCCGCCGGTATGGCATCAAGTCACCGCTGGCCAGCCAGTCCGCGAGGGCCAGCGCGGGCTGCCGGGTCTGTTCGGCATGCCCATCGACCAGCGCCTGCTTCCAGGCCGCGCGCTCGAGTTGCCACACCCCGAGGCTCACCAGTAGCGGCATCAGAACGATGGTCGCCAGGGTTGGCCACAGTCCCGCGGTAAAATCAAAGCCTCCCAGGCGCATCCCCAACCCCGCGTTTGTTATAATGCCGGCAACCACAAAAAAGGCCGTTACCCCGTATGCTTACCAAAATCATCGTCGTCCTGTTCCTGTTTATGATCATTGGCAGTCTTGGCAGCGGGCTCTATTACCTGGTCAAGGACAAGGGTTCCTCGGATCGGACCGTCAGGGCATTGACCGTGCGCATCAGCCTGTCCGTCCTGCTGTTTATTCTCCTGATGCTGGGCTACGCCACCGGTGTCCTGCAGCCGCACGGCGTCTATCCCGGCTAGCATGACAGGAGCGGCGACAGGGTCGTC
>JAOTTU010000032.1 GCA_029864225.1 Gammaproteobacteria bacterium
CGCCTTTATGGGCGCTGCGAAATCCGGGTCACCCAGGGTGCCGGTAAAAGCACCATCCGGATCAGTGGCCAGGACACCACCACCGCCATATTGCATGCTGATTGGATGGTCGTTGGTCAGGTCCGTACCCAGCATGGGTACCGGTTCGCCGGTCATCACGCCAATGGCCGTTCCGTCAATTTCTCCACCTGTCGGGTTATAATTACCCGAGCCCGGCCCATTGATCACAACATCCATGGCCTGGGTACCGTCGTGGCAGGACAGACAGGCCAGTGACACCGATCCGACCTGTGCTTCCGTAGAATCAAACGTGGGCGTCGCCAGTGTGGAATACTGGGTGTAGCTGCCGGGCGCTCCCAGCACCTTGTTCCACAACGGAACTGGGGCATTGACATCGGAGCCGTGTGGTGTATGACAGAATACGCACACCTCATCGGTCGCCGCTGTACCACCCTGCCCCGCTCCGGCGGCCGTCAGATCGTGCTGACTGCCGACCACACCGGCCGAGACACTCCCTGCACAGGAGGCCAGAAATGCACCACCAAGCCATGCCTTCCAGTGTTGATTGAATACCTTCTTCGTGTTCATGTCCCGATCCCCCCAAGATGGTTTGAAATCATTTTGCCGCAGGCCATTCCATTCACCTGCACCCCTCATAACTTACCGTTTACTATAGTGAAGAGCGTCAGCCAAATGATAGTGACTAAGTCACTGCAATCGGCGATTCCAATTGACTTAGATCATCAACGACAGGATTTTTCGGGAGCATAACTGAAATAGTCCTCGTCACTGTGACAAAGTCACGAAACACTACTATGCAAGCGATATTTCCACATCTCACTGAATGTGACAAAGTTACTCAATCATTGAGTTACTACTATGACGGCGCGCTGAATTGCATTTCGACGCCAGTAGATGCACGCGCAAAAGTATCGCAATACTGTTTGTTACTCGTACAGGTGAACGCTACAAGCGGGATGGATGAATCGGAGAATAATTCTAAAGATAAAATAGTACGACTGCAGTGCAGTACAGACAGACTAATTTACACCTGGATCGATCCTAGATGCGGACACCACTGACCAGTTCTTCAAGCGCACTGATATTGACCAGGTCAATTCGTTTCCTGGAAAGTCTGAGCCAGCCCTTATTTTCAAGATTCTTGAGGTAGCGGCTGATAACTTCCCGCGCCGTCCCGAGCTCATAGGCAAGTTCGCGGTGAGATGCTTCCACGAAGTCCGTATCCGAGCGATTCTCAAGCAACCACCTCACCATACGGATCTCTACATTCCGCATGGTAACTGCCTCCAGCAGCATGATCATGTTACGTATACGCCCGCCGAATACGTGACAGACGTAGTCACGAAATCCCTTGGATTGATCGAATGCGGTAGAGAAATCCCGTTTGGGGATCAATATCGCCTGCGTCTCGGCTTCGGTAATTGCATTTGCCGGGTAACGGCCACCGGCAAGCAATACCGACGTCGTCAGGCTGCAGGTTTCCCCGGCTTGCAGGCGATACAACACCATTTCCCTGCCACTCTCGAAGGCCTTGTAGACACGGGTGGCACCATCGAGAACGAGAATGTAGTTCTTGCAAGCGTCACCATCTTGAAAGACATCAAAATCGGCCGGCAGAACCACTTCGCTCGCTCGACTGGAAACTTCTAACCACACCGGATCATTCACTGCTTTCAGGTCCGGAAACAGGTCCAGCCATTCAGGTAATGCACTCATCTAGCCGCCTCCCCCTCTCAAGAACAAAGCCTTTTATAAGTATAGTGGATAACGGACTGCAATAACCACAATTCAATCTGCTTGCATCAGATCCTCATGGCAGCTTCCACGCGCCAAGAAATCCTTCTGTCTCACCCAGTTGGGCCGGTCGATAGACATCCAGCTTGCGAAAATACTGGTCCACCATGTAGACACGCCCGTCCTCATCGACGTCGATACCTGCGGGTAACATGTACACGGCTCGGTCAAACTTCTCCGAGCGCTCCCCGACAAACAGCAGCAATTGTCCATCAGGGTCGAATATCTGGAAATTTCCGTGAGCAGCATCACTGATATAGATGTTGCCATCCTGGCCGATCCCCACGCCTTTTGGGCGTGCAAATTGCCCGTACATGCGGCCCAGCCCACCGATTTCTCTTATAAAGCTGCCGTCCTGGTTAAGGACCTGAACGCGAAAATTTCCGCCATCCACGATATACAGCATGCCATCAGGACCCACCTCGATATCACGCGGCAGATTGAACTGCCCGGGCTGTTCCCCACGCGTGCCGATATCGTACAGGTGCTCGCCTGACTGGACATCAAATACGCGTACCCGGTGTGCAGTGCTACTGACACCACCCGTGTCTACGGCAAATATTCGCCGGCCTTCCGTATCAACGGCCACATGCGACAGGCGCTCGAACCATTCCTGACCCCCCACCCCCTTAAGAAAGCGGCCTGACTGGTCATAGATCATGATCTTCCGGGTGGTACCATCGGCGACATAGAGATTGCAGTCGGCATCGGTATCAAGACCGAGCGGCTTGCGCAGTACTCCAGGCTCCTCTGTTCCAATCTCATAAAAGCGTTGCCCAGGCACATCGAAGGTCATCACACTGCGTTGAACGGTGTCACTGACAAATACCTGCCCCTGACAGGCGGCCACATCAAAGGGCTTGGCAAGCGCCTTTCCACTCTCCGATTCGCCAGTCAGCATGCGGCGCATGCGGGCCTCCCGGTCCGGTTGCTGGATGCTCCCACTTGCCTGCACCGTTCGTTCGAATACAAAACGCGGCTGTTCCGGTGGAGGCGGGAAATAGAGTGGTGCAGTAACTGCAGCGGTCTGTTCCGGCGTGGACGCACAGCCACTGATCAGCATCAACAACAGCAGGTATCCTGACACGACATAGCGCATGGCGTTTATATTCACCGGGTTGGTAGATGACAGCAGTACACTATACTCACAGAATAGAAGAGCTGACAAACAACATTCCTGACGGCCATTCTCAGACCAAAGATTATATATTTATTCATATCAGGCTGCAGCCATGGTCAGCCTGCGTGTTGTACCCGGTATTGTAACAAAGTCACAAAGACAGGACGGGTGCAACATTTACATTAGAAGAATATAATAATCATTGGATTTTCAGCCGCAAGCTCTCAATGGCTGTGGGCACTGACCGTAACCAGCAGCCTGGCGTGCAGCCCGGCACCATACAATGATGCAAGCACTGATACTTTTGTTAGCACCCCTGTTCCTGCTGCTACCCGGCACTACTGCTGCCGAAACAGAATCAGGACCTGCCAGGTGGTATGCCGATTACTGTTCCGTATGCCATGGAGAAAAGGGCGATGGCAGTTCACATGCCATGCAGGGACTGCAGCCGCCACCACGTGATTTCACTATTGCCGGAGTCAAATCCCAACTGACGCGTGAGCGCATGATTGACGCGGTGAGAAACGGCAGGCCAGGTACAGCAATGACCGCCTGGAACAGCCAATTGAGTGACGACCAGGTCGCCGCACTGGTTGACTATATTCGGATAAACTTCATGAAAGCAGAGGCGACACCATCCGCAATGGTGGCCGAACACGGAACGCTGGCTGGACGCGGGATAGTGGCTGGAAGCGGGACGGTGGCTGAAAGCGGCAAGTCAATCTATGCCCTGACCTGCTCGGTCTGCCATGGGGAGGACGGCTCCGGTGCGTTGTGGGGCAAGACATCACTCAAGCCGGCACCCGTCAATTTCCGGGAGGCCGATCCGCAGCGTGCACTGACCCGGGAACGCATGATCGCATCTGTGACATACGGGCGCCCGGGCACTGCCATGACCGCCTACAGCACGCAATTGTCTGAACAGCAGATCACCGCTGTCGTGGACTACATTCGCACAAGCTTTATGACCGCAAAGCCGGACAGACCGGCCGGTGCTATCCCCGAAGAGACTGTACATGCCGCTACCACTGTGGGTACGGCGGTATTACATGGCATGCCGAGGGATACCTATACCAGCGCCCCTGACACCAGCGGTAAACCCGATCTTCCCCTGCCGGCCAACCTGGCGGGTAACATCGAAACCGGGATGGCATTTTATCTGCAGAACTGCACGGCTTGCCATGGCAACGAAGGTGACGGCAACGGCCCCCGCGCCTACTTTATCTTCCCCAAGCCCCGCAATTTTCTGCTGCCGGCGAACCAGGCACGCCTGAACCGGCCAACGCTGTTCAGGGCAATCAAGGAGGGGATACCGGGTCGTGAGATGCCCGCGTGGGGCAAGGTGCTTTCAGACCAGCACATTGCTGACATTGCCGAGTATGTATTTCAGACCTTCACCAATCCCGACTCCCCGGGTGACGTAATGGCCAGGTAAAGCTGATGATATCCTTGAAAATGACACACGCCGGTGAACCCTGGATGCTCCCGGCAATCCGGTGGCAGGCGGGCACTCTGGCGTTACTGTGGTTGCTGGCAGGTATGCTGGCACCTGCGGCCGGCGCCACTGAAACGACGGATACCACGGCCGCATACATCGAGCAGGCACAAATCGCCTTCGACCGGGCGGATATCATCGGCGCCATCGGATGGTACCGCAAGGCCGCTGAGCTGGACGATGCGACGGCGCAGACCCGGCTGGCCTACTTGCTGGACAGCTCCGAGGCAAATGAGGAGGCTGTTGAGTGGTATCGCAGGGCCGCAGAACAGGATTCGGCCGAGGCTAAATACGGCCTGGCAAAGATGATTGCATCCGGCGAGGGTGTAGCACAGGATTTTCAGCAGGCGCTTGACTGGTACACACAGGCCGCCCGGCAAGGCTATCATCCGGCCATCCGGGTGCTGGCACTGGTTAACGAGAAAGGCCAACTGGGACTCGCAATTAATTATGCACAGGCGGTTTCCTGGTTGAACGCCGGTGCGGCCACCAATGACACGTGGTCAATACAGCGCCTGGCACAGGCCTATCGCAGGGGGGAACTGGGCCTGAGGATTGACAGGGAACAGGCTGCCCTGCTGGAATCCAGGCTGCCAGCGGACACGCCGGCAGCTGCATCCGGTGAATAAATCCACTGCCGTACGGCGCCTAACAGACCAAGCCATGATAGATACCTGTAACAGAAATCCGGCAACAGCGGCAATTCGGCTTCTGCTGCTTGCTGCCACGCTGCTGTTGTCTCCGCTGACGGCTGTCGATGCGGCGGATGTCTTCAAGGGCAAGACAGTCTATGAAAGCTATTGTGCGGGTTGTCACGGACCTTCTGGCCGCGGTGAAATGCCCGGCACACCCAATTTCACCCGCGGCCAGCAGCTGATACGCCCTGATCTTTCCTTGTTTGCTGCAATCAGCACCGGCAAGAATGCCATGCCCGGCTTTCGCGGTATTCTAACCGAGAATGAGATGCTCGATGTCATCACCTACATAAGAACCTTCTATTAATGAATCCTGCATATAACCGCTGGCTGGCAAGCACTGCCACCCTGTTAGTCGCTGCGCTCCTGCTGGCGATCCTTTCCGCCTGTTCCGACCGGGACACGCAGACCACGGCAGTTGAAGACGCAGCTACCCAACAGGAACCGCCATCACCAACTGCCGCCCCCAGGCCAGTGAAACTGCCACGCGTGCTCGAGAGTTTCGAGGTCGGTAATGAGGTGTATGTTCGCTCGCTTGCCATAGATGCAAAGACCGCAGGGCTCTGGGTAGGCACATCGACCGGTGTCCTGGAAATTGACCTGGCGACCAACGGCCTGCGCAACACCTTTACCCGTGCCGACGGCCTGGCGAATGAATATGTGTTCGCGATCTTTATCGACAGCCAGGGATATAAGTGGTTTGGCACCAATGCCGGTGGCGTTTCTCGCTATCGCGACGGCGAATGGACAGTCTATTTTCCAATGCACGGACTGGCCGACTACTGGATCTATTCATTTGCCGAACAGCAGGACGGTCCACTGTGGATCGGCACCTGGGCGGGCGCCAATAGCGTCGATCTCGGCACCATGAAATTCACGACCTATGTCAAGGAACTGATCAACGAGTGGGTATACGCAATCGATATCGATTCGCGGGAGCGCGTCTGGTTTGGCACCGAGGGCGGAATTTCCCTGTTTGACGGCAAGACCTGGCGCCACTGGACACACGCAGACGGCCTGGGTGCCCCCAATACCGACGATCTGCCCGCAAGTCCGAACACCGGGCTGGGCACGCGTTCGCGTCATGACCTCGGCGTGCTGCTGCAAGGCAGTGAAACCTATAACCCCAACTATGTATTCTCGCTCATCGTGGATAACCAGGATCGCGTCTGGGCCGGCACCTGGGGAGGTGGCATCGGGGTTTTTGATGGCCAGCAATGGCGCAACTATACCACCCGTGACGGCCTGGCCGGGAATATCGTCTACTGCATGGCGCGTGACGCGGATGGCGTCTTCTGGTTCGGCACCAATCGCGGCCTGACACGTTATGACGGCACCGCCTGGCACACCTATAACCATAGCAATGGCTTGCTGGAAGATAATGTCTATGCCATAGCCACTACGGCCAGTGGTGACATCTGGGTTGGCACCAAACGCGGCGTCACGCGTATCGGCCTGCAACCATGATTATCTGGAGAACTCACGAGTGAAGAACAATCTTTTCATGATCGTCACGATCGCCGGCATTGCATTGGCCATCGGTTATTATGCCGGCATACAGCAAGACACCGCGATCACACAACCGGAACCGGAAATCGACCTCTCCCGACCCAGCCCCCTTATGCTTCCGGGCGATACCAGCCAGGGTTTGCCGCCCATCTCCGCGACACCGGCCGGTACTGCACACCCGGGAGGCGAGCATCCTCCGGTGAGTCCACCACCGCAAACGGGACGTGCCCACCTTAGCCTGAAAGCAGACCCGGATGCGAAGTTCACCCACTTTCGCGTCGGCCAGCGCAACGTCAAGCAGATTATGGCTGACGGTGACCACATGTGGGTCGGCACTTCCGGTGGTGTGATCCGCTACAACATCAATACCGACGACTACCGCCTGTTCGACCTGCGCAGCGGCCTGCTGGCCAACGGCATCTTTCACATCAGTAAACTGAATGGCCGGATCGTGGTCGGCACCTATGGCGGCGGCATGGCGATCTATGACGAACCCGGGGACAAGTGGGACATCTACAACATTCCCGAGGGCCTTGGAGATGCCTTTGTCTATGATGTACTCGAGATGCCCAACGGCGACGTCTGGATCGCGACCTGGTCCGGCGCCAACCGCGTGCGCGGCGGGGCACTCGACCAACGTGACCAATGGGATCTGTTCACCGTGGAAAATACCGCCGGCGGCTTACCGAATGACTGGGTTTACGGGCTGGCAAAAGGCAAGAATGGAGAGGTATGGATGGCCACCGAAGGCGGCCTTGCGCGCTACCTGGACGGCAAGTGGAAAAACTGGAACCATGAAGACGGCCAGGGTGCACCCTATGCGCTCGTAAAGGACCAGATACAGTTCGCCAACGACCCGGCGGACTATTCCAAACATCACACCCGCCAGAAAAATGAGATGGGCCTGCAGGAAGTCGATGTTGCCTACAATCCTAATTACATCGTCGCCTTGCTGATCGACAAGGATGGTAGCGTCTGGGCCGGCACCTGGGGAGGCGGCCTGGCACACTTCGATGGCACAAACTGGCGCAACTACACCGTGACTGACGGCCTGCCCGCAAACCATGTGTTCTCGCTGCACCAGGATCCGGCAGGCCGTATCTGGGTCGGAACCAGCAACGGGATGGCGGTACGCGAGGGAGACGCTTTCAGGGTGTACACAACAGCAGACGGACTGTTCTCCAACATTGTCTTTTCCATGGCAAACGCCACCGACGGCAGTGCATGGATTGGCAGCTTCGGGGGTGTAGCCCGCCTTGCGCAGCTGCCATAAACCAGAACCTGATTCCGTAACAGTCTATCTAACACGGCCTGTCAGGTTGGTACAACCGTCCTGGCAACCGGCGTAATGCCTGCGCTCTTTCACTTTCCTATCCCGCTACAAGCTGCTATCAGATGCACGTTGCTTGCGCTGGTTTTAGTGACGGGTAATCCGTTAGTTGCACAACAGCCACATCAGGATCCTTCTGCTGTCGACATACAAGAGCAAGGCAAGACCGTCTACAACTTTTATTGTTATCAGTGTCACAGCTATGCAGGTGATGCACGCACACTCGCAAGTTCTTTCCTGGAACCAAAGCCAAGGAATTTCTCGGCTACCGATCCCGACACCCTCAATCGGGAGCAAATGATTGAAGCTGTTACCCATGGTCGACCGGGGACGGCAATGACCAGTTTTTCAAGTGTTTTGAACCTCGATGAAATCAGTGCGACGGTGGATTACATCCGCACAATGTTCATGCAGGGCAGTACACCGGAATTGATCTACCACACACCTGAAAATGGTTGGGATGATCATGAACGCTACCGCTATGCCTTCCCGTTCGCGAGCGGAGAGATACCGCTGGATACTGCCTGGGAAAACCTGACACCAGAACAGCGGCACGGGAAGCAGCTTTTTATGCATTCCTGTATCAGCTGTCATGATCGCGGGCGAGTGACAAATGAGGGTGCCATCTGGGAACTGCGTGCCCTCTCCTATCCCAGGAAACATTACACCCATACCCGGCCAATGGACGGCCTGACAGGCGCATCACCCTATGCACTCCATGACAAGCCACCAGAGGTGGAAAGCCTGACTGCAAACGAACGCCGCGGTGAACAACTTTATCAACAAAATTGCGCCTTCTGCCATGCAGCAGACGGCACTGCCCGCAACTGGATTGGCAGTTTCCTGGAACCCCGACCACGCAATCTGACGGGGCAACAGCTTGCAGGAATGGACAACAGCCGCCTGAAGGATGTAATCATGGACGGTATCGAAGGTACCTCAATGCCTGCATGGAGACATGTCCTTGACGCCGGCCAGATCGAGGACATACTCGATTACATCCAGCGTGTCTTCCGGCAAGCCGACAAGACCGATAAGCCCTGAACGGTTCACTGGCTTTCGGCGCACGGGATCGCCAGCCGGAAGCCCCGAATCATGAGGATTGATTACTGGCTACCGGAAACCATGTACTCCACTGCAGCAGTAAGATCATCCGCAGAACAGTCCGCACAGGCACCCTTCGGCGGCATGGCGCCCTTGCCATTGGTGACACTGGCAACAAGTGCGTCCATACCTGTCGCAATACGTGGTGCCCAGGCCGCGTTGTCACCCAGCTTTGGCGCTCCGGCAGCGCCACTCATATGGCATGCCATACACTTGCTATTGTAAGTATCCGCTCCACCCGCCTGTACCTGCATGCCAGTACTCATGGCGGTCAGGGTTCCGATAATCACAGCAATCTGAATCTTCTTCATGGTACTCACCTCATCGTTAGCAATTTAAGATTCGAAAAAGCACCGATACAGTCAGCGACAGCTGCAAACAGTGTCTCAGTGCTACAAAAACGCACGATAATTATATAAATATATTGCTATATATCTTGTGACATTGTTACCTACATTAATAACCTGTAATTCTATAATTGGCAGATTGTGGAAGAATGCGATGACAACAGGAATTTACAAAATCAGGCAACAGCTGGTGGCGGGCGTATTTGTTCTTATGGGCGCAGCCTCAATTGTGTCCGCAGAAGTTCCTCAAAAGGACAGAGAGAATCCTGAGGGTGCCGATGTATTTCTTATCTTTTGTGCAGGTTGCCATGGAGTTGACGGCTTTGCTGCCTATCCGGCAGCACCCTCCTTTTCAATGGGCGACCGGTTGCATAAAGACGATAGCACCTTGCTGCGAAGCATCCTGACTGGAAAAGGCGCAATGCCACCCTGGGAAGACAAATTGCCCGTATCGATGCTCCGCAACGCTATCCGGTACCTGCGTATCATGAATGAACGTGTAAAAGTCGGACAGTCGCCCCGCCAACAAAAGCTGCCCACAACTATGTTCCTGTTTCAACCTACAGGCGAGAGGAAACCCTACTGGTGGCAATTGGATGGCGAGCAATGAATGCGCAGCAGGATTCCTGCCTGTATAATATTGCATCATTTATGGAATGACGAGGTCCGCCCTGTTCCGAAAGACTTTCTGATGCTTCTCCGGCAGGCCGTTGGTAGTGAGAATAACGATCACAATACGTCGTACAGCCGCATTATCAAACTGATTAATCAGCAATATCCTGGCTTTCCGGTATATCACTCCCTGCACGGTGCGTTGAATAAATCAGCGGCGAAGCCCTCATCCGCCGCGCGTCGGTGAAACGAAGCCGCTGCCCTTCGAGCTGATCCATAAGAATAAGGTTCTCTTCTATAAGATAGTCGATGACCTTCTGTTGATGGCTGCCAAACCAGCCGCACAGGGCGATCACAACGAGGTAGATGGATTGTATTACGTTAGTCATTGCACGAACGGATTATCCGTTATATGTTCGTACGGTTCGTTCGAGTATTTGCACCCTATGGACTGTATCCTCCAGCCGGGATATGTAGTAAGCCAGCAGTTTCCGGGTACACTACCTAAATGAAACACTCGAAACCGGTACTGGGCTTTGCCGCCTTCAGCGGCACCGGCAAGACCACCCTGCTGAAACAACTGATCCCGCTACTGGCGGAGCGTGGCATACGTGTCGGCGTCATCAAGCATGCCCACCATAACTTCGACATCGACAAGCCGGGAAAGGACAGTTACGAACTGCGCAAGGCCGGCGCCCGGCAATTGCTGGTGGCATCGGCCAGACGCTGGGCCCTGATGACGGAAAACGACAGCATCGGCGACCCGGAACTGGATGGGTTGATCGGACGGCTGGCACTGGACAGCATCGACCTGGTACTGGTCGAGGGTTTCAAGCATGTGCCCTACCCTCGCATCGAATTACACCGGCCGGCCCTGGGTCATCCACTGCTGTACCCGGAAGACAGCAGCGTTATCGCGGTTGCTGCAGATGCCCCGATAGAGTGTGGCGACCTGCCATTGCTGGATCTGAACAATGCCGCTGCGGTAACAGATTTTATCCTGGGGTGGCTGACACTACAGCAAGCGGAGTAACACTATGAGGCCGCGGCCCTGTCGACCAGCACTCCGGATCACCGCCCGGCGTGAATGAGAAACTTGCTCAGCCTTTCTCCAGCACCCGCGGCATGAGTTCCACCAGGTTGCAGGGGCGCGTACGGTAGTCGAGCTGGTGACTGATCAGCTTGCCCCAGCCGGTCCGGCAGGCGCCCGTGGACCCCGGCAGGCAGAAGATAAATGTCGCATTGGCAACACCGGCGACTGCGCGTGACTGAATGGTGGAGGTATTGATCTCCTCATAGGAAACCGCACGAAACAACTCACCAAAGCCGTCGATCTGCTTGTCGAACAGGACCGTAATGGCTTCCGGGGTGCTGTCGCGCCCGGTGATACCGGTACCACCCGTAGTAATTACCGCGTTGATGCTTGCGTCGGCAATCCATTGCGAAACAGCTGCGCGGATCTGGTAGATGTCATCCGGGACGATGCGCTTTTCGGCCAGCGAATGACCCGCCTCGGTCAGCATTTTCGCCAGCGTGTCACCGGACTTGTCAGTCGCATCGGTGCGCGTATCCGACACTGTCATGACAGCGATGTTCAGCGGCTTGAATTCACGTTCGTTGGGATTGTTTGGCATGTTAACTCTCGCGGCCTCAAATCAGGTTTTGAAATGGCTGGACCTCGACTTCCTCACCGATCTCTACACTGGTGCGGTCCGGGTCGAGCAGGATAAAGCAATTGGCCTCGCTCATGGAGCGCAGGATACCGGAACCCTGCGCACCGGCACTACGCACGGTAAATTCGCCCGGGGCGGATTGTTCCAGCACGCCACGCTGGAATTCATAGCGGCCGGGGCGTTTTCTCAATGCCGAGGTCGTGCGTGCACGCAGCGTAAAGGCCCCGAGTGCACCGGTCTCACCGGCCATCTTCAGCAGAGCCGGCCGGACGAACTGGAAATAGGTCACCATGACCGATACCGGGTTCCCCGGAAGACCAAAGAACACCGCATCCCTGATGCGGCCGAAGGTCACCGGTCTGCCGGGTTTCATGGCAATTTTCCAGAACGACATGTTGCCGAGCTTCTCCAGCGTCTCCTTGACGAAGTCTGCCTCGCCCACCGAAACGCCACCGGTGGTAATGATGGCGTCGGCACCGGCGACGGCATCATGAAACGCCTGCTCGATGAGCTCGCGCTTGTCGCGCACCACTCCCATGTCGATGATCTCGACATCGAGTTTCCTCAGCATGCCATACAGGGTATAGCGGTTGCTGTCGTATATCTCGCCAGGACCGAGCGGCTGGCCAACCGAGCGCAGTTCATCACCGGTGGAAAAGAAGGCTACCCTGGGCCTCCTAAAGACACGTACTCCGCCCAGTCCGAGTGAAGCCAGAACACCGGTGTCCGCCGCCGTCAGTCGTTTCCCGGGCGAGAAGACCTGCTGGCCGGTGGCGATATCCTCACCGGCCGCACGCACATTCTGTCCGCGCCTGTGACCGCTACCGATACGCACCGTATTACCATCGCGCTCGGCATGCTCCTGCATCACGACTGTGTCCGCATCTGCCGGCATCATCCCGCCAGTCATGATCTGCACTGCCTGGCCTGGTTCAATGGGAGTCAGCCACGGGCGTCCTGCCCAGGAGGTACCGGGCACCGGGAATTCACGTACGCCACTGGCCGGCAGGTCGGCCGCACGTACCGCGTAGCCATCCATCGCGGAATTGGTGTGCGAGGGGACATCGATCGGGGAAACAATGTCTTCCGCAAGCACGCGTCCCAGCGCATCGCGCACCGGCAGAGCTTCAGTCGCGGCGACGGGTGTGACACCCTCGAGGATCCGTGCCTGCGCTTCAGCGACAGTGAGCAAACCGGTGTTCAGCTCGTCCTCGCAGCTGGGCTGCTTTTCAATTTCATTTCTCTGCATCATTAACGCCCCGTTAATCCCCGCTCCCTCCAGGATGGGGCAGCGTTGATTGATCATATAAAAATCATGGCTGTCTGTCGCCAAAAGACAGATAGCAAGTATGTGTATCAACCGTAGGGAATGATCTTGCGTTCGCCGCTTTCCAGTTCAACCGGCTGCGGCTTGAGCACACCCGACTCAAGTGACAGGTGATCATCACATAAATGCGCAATGGTGTGAAATTCATGGGTCGCGATAATAATGCTGACACCATCATCCTTCAGCCGCTTGATCATGCGGTAGGCCTGGCCGCGTGACTCGCTGTCCATGTTGGTGGTTGGCTCGTCCAGTAACAGGATTCGCGGGCAGAGGATCCGGGCACGTGCAAAGGCAACCCGCTGTCGCTCGCCACCCGACAGATCATGCGCATTTCGTAACTGCAAGTGACCGATACCGGCCCAGTCCAGCGCCTCTGATACCTTACTGGAGATCTCGCGCAGCGACAGGCCGCGGCAGCGCAGCCCGTATGCGATATTGTCAGCTACGCTGCGATCGAACAGGTAGGGATTCTGGTGCAGATAGATCACCTGGGCATGCATCTTCTTGCAGGCCCGGCGCCACGAGAGCACCTGACCCTCGAAACTGACCGTTGCGCTGTCAGGCTTCTCGAGGCCGGCGATAATGCGCAGCAGCGTTGACTTGCCTGCACCGTTCCTTCCGCTCAAGGCTAAACAGCTGCGTTCATGAATTTCCAGTGCATCGATATCTAGCAGCAGCCGGCCGTGAACCGACTTCCGCAGGCCGTTGTAGCAGAGTATTTCCGTCATGATTTCATAACCCCGCGGCCCTGGAAAAACGCCAGCATTCCGTTCAGTATAAGCGCCAGCGTCAGCAGCACCATGCCCAGCGCAATCGCCTGTGCAAACTCGCCCTTGGTCGTCTCCAGTGCAATCGCAGTAGGTATGTTGCGTGTGTAGCCCAGTATATTTCCACCGACCATCATCGAACAGCCAACCTCGGCAATGATGCGTCCGAAGCCTGCAATCAATGCTGTAGTCAGACCGAAGCGGACCTCATGTACCAGTGTCATGAAGGCGCGGCTTGGTGTTGCGCCCAGGGTGACGGATGTTTCCCAAACCCTGCGGTCGGCGGCCTGGAATGCCGCGTGGCTCAGCGCAACCAGCAGTGGAAACGACAACAGGATCTGGCCAATGACCATGGATGTATGGGTGAATAGCAACTTGAGGTCACCGAGCGGACCACTGCGTGAAAACACCAGGTAGACAGTCAGGCCGACCACGACGGCCGGTATGGATTGCAGGGCACTGAATCCGGCGATCATGGCGCGCCGTCCCGGGTAGCGCAGGTGAGCCATCAGGAAGGCCACCACGAAGGCGAATGGCGCAGCAACCAGAATCGCCTTTAGAGAAACACTGAACGATGTAAAGATGATAACCCACAGAGCCACATCACCCGAAAACAGCAGACGAAATGATTCAGCAGTCGCGGCAGACAGGCTGTCCATGGTCTATTTGGCTACCGGGTAAAACAACTGTTCACCATCTACGCTGTAGCCGGCAATGATTGCGTGCGCCTCGGGAGTAGCAAACCAGTCGATCAGGCGTTGTGCGGCCGCATAATTGACATCCGGGAAGCGTTCCGGGCTCACGGCAATAATTCCGTAGGAATTCTTCATATCGGCACCGCCCGATACCAGCAGCTGCAACGGGCTGTTGGCCCGGTACGCCAGCCAAGTGCCACGGTCGACCAGCGTGTAGGCAGCCAGCTCACCGGCTATCTGCAACGTCTTTCCCATACCCTGTCCGACCTGTCGGTACCACCCGCCCTGCGGTAGTATAGCCGCCTTCTGCCAGATGGTGTTCTCTTTCTTGTGGGTGCCCGACTCATCACCACGCGACACGAAAATTTCGGCTGATTCGGCGATTGTTGCGAACGCCTTGGCGGCATCCCGCATACCCCGCACACCGGCAGGATCACCGGGCGGGCCGACAATCACAAAATCGTTGTACATGATCTCGTGGCGCGCAAGGCCATAGCCGTCCTTCACGAAGGCCTCTTCAGCCTCCCTGGCGTGCACCAGGATCACATCGACATCACCGCGCCGTCCCAGTTCCAGCGCCTTGCCGGTGCCGACCGCGATGACATGCACGCGGATATCTAGAGCTTGTTCGAATACCGGCTGTATCACGGTAAACAGGCCGGAATTTTCGGTGCTCGTGGTGGTTGCCATGCGCACCAGTGCTGGTTCGCCGGCCGTGGCAAGCGCGCTAAGCAGCAAGACAGGCAGGCAAAGCAAATTTGCAAAATACCGTTTCATGGGCAAGACCGTTGACCGCGGCATGGTGATCGATGGCGTTCGCCTGCTGCACAAGTCCGGCGGCCGCAGCGGCAAGTGGAATGCAGGGGAC
>JAOTTU010000033.1 GCA_029864225.1 Gammaproteobacteria bacterium
CGGTGCTCATGCTGGCCACCCTGACGCTGACGACGCGCAACGAATCCCCACCCAGGCACGGCACCTTGCTACCCCTGCTGGTGGTATGCGTCACCGGTGGCGCGTTGGTGTACGGCACCCTGGATATGCCGCGTTTCGGCGATCCGCAGGCACCGATACACCAGCATGTGGCGCCGCGCTACCTCCAGGATTCGCCTGCCGAAATCGGGCTGCCCAATGTTGTGACCTCGGTTCTCGCGAGCTACCGCGGCTATGACACCCTCGGGGAAGTCACGGTCATTTTCACGGCGGGCACCGGTGTGCTGATGTTGCTCGGTGCCATTCGGCGTCGCACCGCACGTCGTGATGATACGGGCAAAGGGGGGAGCGCAATGAACCATAACCTCGTGCTTCGAGTCGTTGCCAAGATATTGATCCCCTTTGTTCTGCTGTTTGCCCTGTATGTACAGTTCCACGGCGACTTCGGACCCGGTGGCGGCTTCCAGGCGGGAGTGATCTTCGCCGCCGCTTTTATCCTTTATACCCTGATCTTCGGGCTCGATGCCGCCCGTGCCGTGGCCTCACCCGGGGTATTGCGTGTCTTGAGTGCCTTGGGGGTATTGATATTTGCCGGGGTTGGTCTCGCGGGTATATTCGCGGGTGGTGACTTTCTCGGCTACGGCGTACTGGCGAGTCATCCAGTCGCGGGGCAACACCTGGGCATTTTGCTTATTGAACTCGGTGTGGGCACCACCGTGGCGGCGGTCATGATCACGATCTTCTATTTGTTTTCCGGGCGTACGCGTTGATGGCGACGGTACTCGGACTCTACAACTACTGGATCGCCATCTTCCTGATGATGACGGGCTTCTATGTCGTCATCGCCCATGGCAATCTGGTCAAGAAGATCGTTGGTCTCAATATATTTCAGGTCGCGGTGTTCATCTTGTATATCAGTATGGGCAAGGTGCGGGGCGGTAGCGCCCCCATCCTGGCCGAAGGGGTAACTTCCTACTCCAATCCATTGCCGCACGTGTTGATTCTTACCGCCATCGTCGTCGGTGTAGCCACCACGGCCCTCGGTCTGGCCCTGGTGATACGCATCAATGAGGCCTACGGAACGGTAGAAGAAGACGACATCCACTCTCAAGACGAGCCTGAATAAAAAATGCAGCTTGGCCAACATCTGCCTATACTCCAGGTTGTGATCCCCCTGCTGTCCGCCCCGCTGTGCCTGCTGCTGCGCAACGGGCGACTTGCCTGGATGTTCACCCTGGCAGTGAGCTGGCTGGTGCTGGCCGGCGCCGTCTGGTTGTTGCTGCAGGTGCTTGCGCACGGTACCGTTTCCTATGCGTTGGGCACCTGGCCGGCACCCTGGGGAATCGAATATCACCTCGACCACGTCAGTGCGTTCGTGTTGCTGATCGTCTCCGGAATCAGCGCCGTGGTCCTGCCGTTCGCCGGGAAAAGCGTGGCCCGGGAGATCCCTGCAGACCGCGTGTCGCTGTTCTACACCCTGTATCTGTTGTGTCTCACGGGGCTGCTCGGCATCGTCATCACCGGCGACGCCTTCAATCTGTTCGTATTTCTCGAGATCTCGGCATTGTCCTCCTACGCCCTGATCAGTCAGGGCAGGGATCGGCGTGCCCTTACGGCTTCCTATCACTATCTGATCCTGGGTACCATCGGCGCTACATTCATCCTCATTGGTGTCGGTCTGCTCTATATGATGACCGGAACACTCAACATGCAGGACCTTGCCGCGCGCCTGCCGGCCGTCACCGATACCCGCACTGTGCGCACGGCGTTTGCCTTTCTCGTCGTCGGCATCAGCCTTAAGCTGGCACTGTTCCCGCTGCACCTGTGGCTACCCAATGCCTACACCTATGCGCCCTCGGTGGTCACCGCTTTTCTAGCCGCCACCGCCACCAAGGTGGGAGTGTACGTACTGCTGCGCTTCGTGTTTACGATCTTCGGCGCTGCTTTTGCTTTTCAGGCCATGTCGCTCGGCCCGATCCTGCTGGTACTGGCGCTGCTGGCGATATTCAACGCCTCTACAGTGGCCATCTTCCAGGACAACCTCAAGCGCATGCTGGCCTATTCCAGCGTTGCCCAGATCGGCTACATGGTGCTGGGAATCAGCTTTGCGTCCCTCACCGGATTGACTGCCGGTATCCTGCACCTGTTTAACCACGCCCTGATGAAAGGGGCGCTGTTTCTCGCGCTGGGCGCTGTTTTCTATCAACTCGGGACGGTGCAGCTGACGCAGTTGCGCGGCCTCGGCCGGCGCATGCCCTGGACGATGGCGGCGATTGTCATCGGCGGTCTGAGTCTTGTCGGTGTACCGCTCACAGTGGGTTTTATCAGTAAGTGGTATCTTATTCTTGCGGCGTTAGAGAGCGGCTGGTGGCCGGTAGCGGTACTGGTATTACTCGGTTCGCTACTGGCGATGGTTTACATAGGGCGACTGGTCGAGACGGCGTACTTCCATGCACCTCCCGAAGACGATAGGGAAGTGCGCGAGGCCCCGCTATCAATGTTGTTACCCATCTGGACCTTGATCCTCGCCAACCTGTACTTCGGCATTGATACCAGCCTGACGGTGGGGGTTGCCCGTCAGGCAGCTGCATTGTTGCTGGGGGTTTCCCCGTGAGTCCGGTGTTCACGATGCTGCTCGCACTCACCGTGCCGTTGGTGGCGGTGCCACTTGTAGTGGCCGCCAGACGCCGGCCCAACTTGCGCGAATCGGTGACCCTGATCGCTGCGACCCTGCTGTTTGGCCTGGTGGTCAGCCTCGCGCCGCAGGTGATGGACGGTGCCCGCCCCGCGGTGATCCTGGCCGAGCCGTTCCCGGGGTTGCCGCTGGCGCTGGCGCTGGAGCCGCTCGGGTTGCTGTTTGCGCTGATTGCCAGTTTCCTGTGGCTCATCACCTCGGTGTACAGCATCGGTTATATGCGCGGCCACAAGGAACAGCACCAGACAAGATTTTATGCCTACTTTGCCATCGCCCTGGCCGCGGTCATGGGCGTGGCGTTCGCAGGAAATATGCTGACGCTGTTTGTATTCTACGAAGTCCTGACACTCTCCACCTACCCCCTGGTTACTCACGCAGGCACGGACCAGGCGCGGCGCGCCGGCCGTGTCTACCTGGGCCTGCTGCTCGGTACCTCCATTGTCTTCCTGCTGCTGGCGATCGCGTGGACCTGGTTACTGGCGGGAACGACCGACTTCACGCCGGGCGGCATCCTTAGTGGCACGGCACCGGCAGCCACACTCGGGTTGTTGTTAACCCTGTACGTATTCGGCGTCGGCAAAGCGGCGCTGATGCCGTTCCATCGCTGGCTGCCCGCAGCCATGGTGGCGCCCACCCCGGTCAGCGCTTTGCTGCATGCGGTGGCTGTGGTCAAGGCCGGCGTGTTCACTATCCTCAAGGTCAGTGTCTACCTGTTCGGCAGCGGACTGATGATTACCCTGGTGGCCAGTCAGTGGCTACAGTACGTGGCCGCGGCCACCATCCTGCTCGCCTCGCTGGTCGCCATGCGCCAGGACAATTTAAAGGCCCGGCTGGCCTATTCCACCATCAGCCAACTCGGCTATGTGGTGCTAGGTGCGTTGCTCGCCAACGCTGCGGGTATCGTCGGCAGCGCCATGCACATCGCCACGCACGCGTTCGGGAAGATCACGCTGTTCTTCTGTGCAGGGGTCATCCTGGTGGCCACCCATAAAACCGAAATAAGCCAGATGCGCGGCCTGGGGCGGCGCATGCCCATTACCATGATGGCGTTCCTGATCGCCTCCCTGAGCATTATCGGCTTGCCCCCGGCGGGCGGGACCTGGAGCAAGTGGTACCTCGCCATCGGTACCCTGGAAGCCGGCCAACTGGCGCTGCTGGCGGTGTTGATGATCAGTTCGTTACTGAACATTGCCTATTTGCTGCCGATCCCGCTGCATGCATTCTTCTCCGCGCCGTCTGGCGATAATGTGCCAGGTGGCACATATGAGGCGCCGCTGTTCAGCCTGGCAGCGATCATAATCACCACCCTGGGCTGCCTGGTGCTGTTTTTCTATCCGGGACCCCTGTACCAGCTGGCAAGTCAAATTGGCAGGTAGCGTGTTGCAGGGCTGACAAAAGTTAACAAAGGCAAATGACCATGAGCCGGGAAAGACAACATATATTCGATAACCCGAACAATGTACGCCGTGTCGTACGCACTCTGGTGGGCATCTGTATCGGTCTTGTGGCCATCGATTTCATCTATCACCGGCATGTGACCCACCCCTGGGAAGGTCTGTGGGGGTTTTATGCGTTCTTCGGCTTTGCAGCCTGTGTGGCACTGGTGTTGATCGCCAAGGAGATGCGCAAGCTGGTAATGCGCAGTGAGGATTACTACACCAGGGGCGAAGGAGGAGAGGGCACCGATGTGGATGACTGAACTGCCGCCGTTCGTACCGTTTTTCATCGGTGCCTTGATTGCTGGCATTACGCGCGGTCGACTGCGCGCCGTCGTCCTGCTCGCGATACCGGTACTGGGTGGCGTACACCTGTTGAACATCGATGCCGGTGTCGTCTGGCAGATGCAGTTTCTCGACTACACGCTCACTCCCTACCGCGTCGACAGGCTGAGCTTGCTGTTCGGCTATCTGTTTCACATTGCCACCTTTCTGGGCGTACTGTACGCCCTGCACGTGCGTGACACGCTGCAGCAGGTCAGCGCCATGCTTTATGCCGGCAGCGCGCTTGGCGCCGTGTTCGCCGGCGACTTCATCACCCTGTTCGTCTTCTGGGAACTACTCGCACTGACCTCGGTGTTTCTCATCTGGGCGCGGCGAACACCGGCGGCGCTGCAGGCCGGCTTACGCTATCTCATCATCCAGGTGTTTTCCGGGGTTCTGCTGCTGGCGGGTACCCTGGTGTACCTGCACGACGGTGGATCGCTGGCGTTCGAATACATCGGCCTCGGGAGCCTGGCGGGATGGCTGATCTTCCTGGCCTTCGGCATCAAATGCGCCTTCCCGCTGCTGCACAACTGGCTCACCGACGCCTACCCGGAGGCAACTCCCACCGGCACAGTATTCCTGAGTGCCTTCACCACCAAGGTGGCGGTCTACGCGTTGGCGCGGGGGTTTCCGGGTACCGAATTGCTGGTCTATATCGGCGCTATTATGACCTGCTTCCCGATCTTCTTCGCGGTGATCGAGAACGACCTGCGGCGAGTGCTCGCCTACAGCTTGATCAACCAGGTCGGGTTCATGGTGGTGGGTATCGGCATCGGTACCGCCCTGGCGATCAACGGCGCGATAGCGCACGCCTTCAACGACGTGATCTTCAAGGGCTTGCTGTTCATGTCCATGGGCGCCGTGCTACACGTGACCGGGCGCATCAATGGCTCGGAGCTGGGCGGGCTTTACAAGACGATGCCCAAAACGGCCGCCTTGTGCATGGTGGGCGCCGCTTCCATCTCCGCCTTTCCGCTGTTCAGTGGCTTCGTCAGCAAGTCGATGGTCATGAGCGCATCACTGCAGGAAGGCTACAGCATGGTCTGGCTGGCGCTGTTGTTTGCCTCCGCGGGTGTGTTTCACCACGCCGGTATCAAGATTCCGTTTTTCGCGTTTTTCGCACATGATTCCGGTATCCGCGCACACGAGCCACCCACCAACATGCTGCTTGCCATGACTGTGGCTGCGGTGCTGTGCATATTCATTGGCGTTTACCCCTGGCTGTTATACGACCTGTTGCCGTTTGCAGTTGATTACACGCCCTATGACGCCACCCATGTGATCGCGCAACTGCAACTGCTGTTCTTCTCCGCCCTGGCGTTTACCTGGTTGAAACTGTATGGGCTGTACCCGCCAGAGCTGCGCTCCGTGAACCTGGACGCCGAGTGGATCTACCGCCGCCTGGTGCCGCGCGCCGTGCGCCGGCTGATCGCCGCCCTGCGTCCGATTGATACCGGTATACGTGCGGGTGCGCTGCGCGCGGCGGCCACCGTGGTCAAAGGATTGTCTCGCCATCACGGCCAGGAAGGCGTGCTCGCCCGCACCTGGCCCACAGGCAGCATGGTACTGTGGATTGCAGTCCTGCTGGGCGTCTATCTGGTGCTGTACTAACTTGCACAGGGAGCCTCCAATAATTGCCCGTTTTCTGGAGCGCAAAGGGCAACTGGAGCAGATAATAAAGTGACAGACCACGATTCTAATGCCTGATTTTCTAGTTGTTTTGTGGCCTAGCGAATGTCTCCTAGAGCCGCAAGTGTTAGTTCGATTACTGGAAACGATCGTCCGTTTATTGCAGCATAGTTGCCATTCAGGGATCTTGGCTGAAAGATAGAAGAGATCTTGGGTGTCTTTTCTATCTGCTGTTCTCCCGCCCCGAAATTTCTATATTCGTAGTAAATCAACAACTTGTCTTCTTGTTCGAGTACTTGGTCAATAACCAGGTTGTCTCCCTGTCAGATTTATTAATTCACTCCCGCAGGCTGGCGGCCTGCTCCAGGTTCCGAAGCTGGTAGCTGCGGTCCTTGATGTTGAGGACACGGCTGTGGTGCAGGAGTCGGTCAAGAATGGCAGTTGCAAACACCTCGTCGCCGGCAAACGGCTTCGTCCAGTTCTTGATACAACTTTTTGGTGATGATCAGATCGAGCCACGTCCGTTACGATAGCTGACCTGCACGCGGTCCGCGTCTTGAAAAGCCTGCGGACTGACTTCATGTAGTAAGAATCAATCAAAGAGGAGACAAGCCATGTCCACATTACATCAATTGCGAGAGGGTCTGGGCGAGGCCCGGGATACCCTGGTCGATGGGTGGCAGCGACTGTACCGGCGCGCCGCCGGCGCAATTACCCGCTTCACACCGGGAAAGAAAGGTCGGGAAGGGGGCGCCGGTGTACAGGGTAAGGCGATTGCTGTACGCAGTACCGGCTGGGGTGTCCTGGCTGCCGAGGTGTTCGATGACGATGACAACATTGTGGTGCGTTTCGAGGCGCCGGGTATGGAGAAGGCCGACTTTGACCTGGAGGTCATCGATAACTACCTGGTGATCCGCGGCGAGAAGCAGATTGAGCGGGAGCGAACGGAGGGGCGTTACCACGTAACCGAGTGTGCCTATGGACGTTTCGAGCGGGCAATTCAGTTGCCCGATGAAGTGGAGTCCGGCAAGGCCCGGGCCGGATACAGGAACGGTGTGCTGCGGGTCGAGTTGCCGAAGGCGTTGTCACGGCGTCGCCGTACCGTCAAGGTCGATGTAGACTGACGACAGAAGGAAGGAGAGGATGATGAGTAACAAACCACTCATAAGAATATTATCGTTTGCACTCGTATTCGTAATGTTACCTGTTCTTGCGCAGGAGGGCGGTATCGGAAGCCTGCGCCAGACCGGTAAGGCCTTCGCGTCGGTGGCACGTGCAGTATCTCCGTCGGTGGTGTTCATCCAGGTTGAGGGCAAGGCATCCAGCCCGGCGATCACCGGATTTTCCTCGCCATTCGGTGACGAGTCGCCATTTAATGATGATTTATTCGAACGGTTCTTCGGTGAGCAGTTTCGCGGGATTCCCCGGCAAGAAGCACCACGCGGCAAACGTCGGACCATTGGCCAGGGGTCGGGATTCGTATTCGAATCAAAGGATGGCCTGTTGTCTGATAAGAGCTATATACTGACAAATAACCATGTGGTGGAGAATGCGGACAAGATTCGGGTGAAACTCAAGGATGGGCGAGAGTTCACAGCCGAGGTCGCGGGTGCGGACCCGCAATCCGATGTGGCCGTGCTGGAGATCGACACCGGCGTGTTGCCGGCGCTCCCCCTGGGTGATTCCTCGAAACTGGAGGTCGGCGAGTGGGTGGTGGCCATTGGCAATCCTTTTGGTCTGAGCCACACCCTCACGGTGGGCGTGGTCAGTGCCAAGGGACGTACCAGTCTGGGGATCAACGACTACGAGGATTTTATCCAGACCGATGCGGCCATCAATCCCGGCAACTCCGGTGGACCCCTGGTCAACCTGGACGGTGAGGTTGTCGGCATCAATACCGCGATTTTCTCCCGCAGTGGTGGCTATATGGGGGTTGGCTTCGCCATACCCATTGATCTGGCCAAGGGCATTGCCAATCAATTGATGGACACTGGCGAGGTAACGCGTGGCTATCTCGGGATCGTCATCCAGGCATTGACGCCTGAACTTGCAGAATCTTTTGACCTGGAGAATAAGGCAGGCATTCTGGTTGCACAGGTAACAGAAGACTCACCGGCTGCACAGGCAGGTCTGCAGCAGGGTGACGTCATCGTCGCCTACCAAGGCAAGCCGGTAATGGATGTAGGCAGCTTCCGCAACCGGGTCTCCCTGACATTGCCCGGAAGCCGGGAACAGCTGACCATTATCCGGGGCGGCAAGCGTCATGGTATTACGGTACCATTGGAAAACTCACCAAAGACAAGCTGATTGCCAAGGGTCAGGCCCAAAGCACCGACGAGCTTGGACTGACCGTGCAGACACTCACACCACAACTGGCTGAGCAGTTTGATGCCAAAGCGGGAGAAGGGGTGGTCGTAACGGAAGTCGAACCCGGCTCCATTGCCGCCATGGCGGGTATCGAGCCCGGCGCTGTGATCGTGCAGGTAAACCGAAAACCGGTGAAAAGCGCCGCTGATTTCAAACGCGCGGTTGAGAAGATTAATGGTGACAAGCGTGTACTGTTGCTGCTGCGCAAAGGGGATATGCAGCAATATCTGGTGCTGAGATGGTAATTTATTTGCAGTCTGATTTTGGAACCCATCAGGTACGGTCTATCTCATCCTCTCTATGACAGGGTAGTTGGTAGCCGGGGACGGAAGTGGAAGTGATATGGAATACAAAGATTATTACCAGGTCATGGGAGTTGAGAAGGGCGCCACTCAGGATGAGATCAAGCGGGCCTACCGTAAACTGGCGCGTAAATATCATCCGGATGTGAGCAAGGAATCGCAGGCCGAAGCAAAATTCAAGGAAGTGGGTGAGGCCTACGAGGTACTGAAAGATCCCGAAAAGCGGGCGGCCTATGATCAACTTGGCGCTAACTGGAAGGCGGGTCAGGAATTTCGACCACCGCCGGACTGGGATGCGGGTTTCGAATTCAGCGGCGGTGGCTTCACAGCGGGTGATGCCTCTGCCTTCAGTGATTTTTTCGAGTCGCTTTTTGGCCGGGGCGCCCATGGTGGTTTCGCAGGAACACAGCAAACCGGACCACAGTTTCGTACCCGGGGGGAGGATCATCATGCCAAGGTGATGATCGATCTCGATGATGCCTTCCATGGAGCCACCCGCACCATCACGCTGCATGCACCCGAACTCGATGCACAGGGGCATGTGACTACCCGCGAACACACTTTAAACGTGAAAATCCCGAAAGGCGTCAAGCAGGGACAGCATATCCGGCTGGCGGGACAGGGTTCACCCGGTATGGGCGGGGGAGGCGCCGGCGATCTCTATCTGGAAATAGAATTCAAGCCACACTCCTTTTATCGTGTTGAAGGACGGGATCTCTACCTGGAACTGCCGGTCGCCCCCTGGGAGGCAGCGCTTGGGGCCAAGGTCAAAGCCCCGACACCGGCGGGCATTATCGACCTGAAGATACCTGCCGGTTCCACCTCGGGGCGCAAGCTGCGCCTGAAAGGACGGGGCATCCCGGGAAAGCCTCCGGGTGATCTCTATGTCATATTGCGTATTGCCCTGCCTCCTGGCGATACGCAAGAGGCAAAAGATATTTATCGTACGATGGAACAGAAACTGGCATTCAATCCTCGGGCCAGACTGGGGGTATAAGCGATATGAGTAAAGATATTCTGACCGGTTTGCTGCTGGATGAAGAGTGTTCACTGACGCTGGGTGAGCTGAGTTGCGCCTGCGGGGTGTATGCCGAGTGGGTTGTAGAGTTGGTGGATGAGGGCATCCTGGAACCGATCGGCCGTGATGCCGCCCACTGGCGTTTCTCCGGACCCAGCCTGCATCGGGCGCGCATCGTCAGGCGACTCCAGCGGGATCTCGGGGTCAACCTGGCGGGGGCCGCGCTGGTGCTGGATCTGATGGATGAGATCGGGAGTCTGCGAGCACACCTGTGCGTGCTGGAGCGTTAAGGTTGATGGTGCTCAAGCCACGAATGCATGTAACAGGCTTGTGGCATTAGTGTTTCTGGAGACTTGCATTAATGAGTGAATCATTACATATCGTTTGCCCCGATTGCTCGGCAGTCAACCGTATACCCTCAGCGCGGCTCGGTGAGGGACCCAAGTGCGGAAAGTGCCACCAGCCACTCTTTGGCGCCCACCCTGTAGAGCTGACCACAGCCAGTTTCCAGCAACATATCACGCGCAACGACATCCCGGTGCTGGTGGACTTCTGGGCACCCTGGTGCGGCCCTTGCAAAATGATGGCCCCGGCCTTCGAGGAGGCGGCGGCCCGGCTTGAACCGGGGATTCGCCTGGCAAAGCTCAATACGGAAGTCGAGCGGGCGATCGGTGCCCAGTATGGAATCCGCAGTATCCCCACTCTTGCGTTGTTTCAAAATGGCCGGGAGCTGGCGCGCCAGCCGGGCGCCATGGGCGCGGCTGATATCGTGCGTTGGGTTCAGACGCACACATAAAGAGCCGGTCATCATGTGTGAACTCTTTGCCGTGTCGAGCCGGGCGCCTACCACCGTTAGCTTCAGTCTGGAACGGTTGGCTCGCTACGGCGGGACGAAAGGGCCGTATCGGGATGACTGGGGCCCGGCCAATTTTCTCTATGTGGATGCGATGTACTTTTGCACATGCCCATCGCCGGCAACAAGCGAACGGCAAGGAGGGGACACCCGGATTGCACCTGCTGCAACGAAGCTGTCCCGCAATGGAACAGGAATTTGCTGGCGCTGGCGTAATCCTGACCCGGCAACAGCAGGAAGTCATCCTGGTTGCCAGCGTGCCATTGACTGATGAGCCCTGGCGCGCCCTGGCGCGCCCTGGAGGAGGGCGAACTGGTTGCATTGATAGAGGGTGAAGTTCTGGAAAGCCGGTTGCCGGGCTAGCAGGTTAAGGACGCCTCCGCGCGTTGCCGGCCGAGGGCGATTATCTCGTCGGCCCGGTGGAATTCATAGAAGTGACAGGCATTCTTCGGGATGTTGATAATGATGTCCGGCGAGTAACTGGCCAGCTTGAGTTGGGCGATTGTGTTTTGCATGGTGTCAAGGGATTGTGAGATGACATCGAACATGCCCATTTCCGCCATTTCCTTCTCCGCCGGTTTCTTGCCCAACAGTTCTTCGATGAATTCATTGATAATTTTCTTGTAGCGGTGTTCCCCGGTGGTGCTGTCATGCTCGCCGGGATGTTCAAGCGCTGATTCCGCCTGTCCGCTCAGGTTGACGGCGATGGTGAGGTCAGTTATGTCCCGCAGGGTAGGCGCAATGGGCAGGGGATTAACCAAGCCGCCGTCCACCAGACGCCTGCCCTTGTATCGGAACGGCGTGAACAAGGTGGGAATGGCAATAGATGCGCGCAGGGCATCGAACAGCGGCCCCTTGCTCAACCAGATCTCTTTCTCCGTGTCCAGATCGGTGGCCACTGCCGTGAAGGAGACGGGCAGATCCTCGATGTCATGCTCGCCGATGAGATTCCTCAGCGTCTGAATGACACGTTCGCCCTTGAACAGGCCGCTGCTGGCGAAGGACAGGTCCAGTAACTGGAGGACGTCACGGCGTTCCAGGGCCAGTACCCATTCCGTATAGGCTTGCAGTTGGCCGGCGGCATATATGCCGCCGATGAGCGCCCCCATGGAGGAGCCGGCAATGGAACGGATATCGAAACCGTGATCGTTCAACCAGTCAATGACGCCGATATGGGCGTAGCCCCTGGCGCCGCCGGCGCCCAGCACGAGGGAGACTGTGCGTTGTTCCATGGTGTACTCCCCAATGAATAATAAAATCCCATTCTACGTGAACCGTGACTTCAGATCAGGCTCGATTGGAAGGTGACGGCTGTTTATTTGCATCTTGCCAAACAGCTGTAACTGGAATGAATTCTGTCACATTAGTTCGGGATATGACGGCGACAAAGAAAGGAGCGCGTTGTGAACGTTAAATCATTACACGACTATGTGATTGTCCGCCGCAAAGAGGAAGAGCACCTGACCGTCGGCGGCATCGTGATACCGGATCCGCGACCGAAAAGCCGGTCCAGGGAGAGGTGCTCGCGGTGGGCAACGGACGGATCCTCAAGGGAGGAAAAGTCGTGCCACCGGAGGTGAAACCGGGTGACCAGATTCTGTTCGGTAAGTATGCCGGCTCGGAGGTCAGGCATGAGGAAATGGAGTTGCTCATGATGCATGAAACGGACATTTTAACCGTCTTGGAAACTTAGGTGGAAAAACGGAAATAGTAAATATATAACAGCATGTTAGAGAAGACTTCTAATATCTTTTCTACCTGCATTTTTTATCCTTCCTTTCTCCGGTTCTCCTGAAAACAATGGATTAAGTGTTAACCCGACTACCTGGTTAAAAACCCGGCGGGCTATTGACCGTTAGCCTGAAAACCACGCTCTTTGCCAGTCTGAGGTGCAGTACGGACTCGCAAGGATGCGACCATGTTGCCGCTGCCAGCTGGCAGGGAAGCCAGTATGGTCGAGGGTGCGGCTTGCAATGTGCGCCACCGCCCTGAGCGGGTGCTCCTTTATCAGCTTGTTGAAGAATATTATCCGGCTTTCGTGTCTCACTTGGCGGCACAGGGCACGGCACATGGCCGAAAGTGCGGTACTGCTCATCGATGATATTTATCCCGAACAGCTTGTGCGGCAATGGGTGTTGATTTTTTCCATATCCGTGGCGAGAAGGCGAGTGCTGAACAGGGCAAGATTTTCGAGCCCTGGCGGGGCGCAGTGCGGTTCATTGCCTGTGGATGATCCGTTGAAGGGTAATGAAACGGGCGTTTATTTAAATTATACTTGTATGCGCGAATTTCCCGGGCTGAAAAAGGGCTGAAAAATCTGCATGGCGAAATATAGAAACATTATTCGGGTGATGTTGAACTGGTAATGATGCAATTTCGTGAACCTTTTACAGATTCCAGGCAATGGGCACAGCAAGATGGTTTCTCTGACTTGCCACTGTACAACTCGGGCGTGAAGGACAGCGAAACGACCACCATGACATTGAAGGATGGTAGTCAGATCGAGGACTGATCGGTCGCACCTGTTTTTCCCAGCTCTCATGTTTTGGATCGCAATGGCCTGATGAATTTTTCACATCAGGGCCCGATCAGTAACTGGCTGGAGTATGTCGCCTTAATTGATCACGCAGTAAAAACGACTGCCAACCCCGGTGCATCCACAACCAAGCAACACGGGGATATTTCAGGTGGCTAGTTGCAGATCCTGATGATGCGGTCTGAGCTTGCTGACCATTTAAGGCAAATCTAATAAGTCATGAATTCAGGTCAGATTCATGGCTTAAGGGCGGTGATGAAAAATGCGACCGAAAACCCTGAAGTTCAAGGTCAGTGCATACGTGGCTATCTCCCTGATTGTGGTGATGCTTGTATTCACCCTGCTGGTCATCCGCTATCAGCGAACCGAACTCCTCCATGAGGCCGTGAGACATGTCAATCAGCTCTCCGAAGTGATTATCAAGAGCACCCGTTTTGCCATGCTTCAGAATCAGCCTGACTATGTCAGCAGTATCATCCAGGATGTAAGCAAACAGAAGGGCATCGCCAAGGTCAGGGTACTTAACAAGGACGGGGAAATCACCCACTCGACTTACCTGCCCGAACTTGGACTGACAGTAGACCGGAAAGCCGAAGGCTGTTTCCAATGTCACAAGGGCGAGACGCCTTCGTGTTGTATAGAGAGGGGGGACGAGGGGCGTGTTTTCACTGCGGCGGATGGTGGACGTCTGTTGGGCAGCATGTCGGTGATCCGTAATGAGCCGTCGTGCTATACCGCCGCCTGCCATGAGCACAATAAAGGCCAGTCGGTCCTCGGTGTTCTGGATATCGTCTACTCGCTCGATGAGATTGACCGGGCCATGTGGAAAAATACCATTACTATCGTCATCTTTTCCCTGGGCTTCATTATCATTTCATCGCTTCTCGTAGGCGTTTTTGTGCGCCGCCTGGTCTACACGCCCTTGCATGATCTGGAAGCCGGGGCCAAGAGGCTCCGCTCGGGAAATCTGGAACAACTGATCCCGGTGCGAAGTGATGACGAGTGCGGCCAGCTGGCGACCTCATTTAACACCATGACAGTGGCCCTGAAGAATTCCCGGGTGGAGTTGCAGGAATTGGCCCGCACCCTGGAGGAGAAAGTGGAAGATAGGACCAGGCAACTCCGCATCTCGCAGGCCGAGACCGCGCGTGGGGAAAAACTGGCCTCCGTTGGGTTGCTCGCCGCGGGTATTGCTCATGAGCTCAATAACCCGTTGACCGGCATCCTCACCTTCTCGCACCTTATCCGGAAAAAATTCCCTGACGAAAGCCAGGAGGCGGAAGACATGGACCTCGTCATCCGGGAAACCAAACGCTGTGCCACCATTATCCGGCGGCTTCTCGATTTCGCCCGTGAAAAAGCCCAGGAAATGAAGTTTGCCGACATCAACCAAATCATAGAAAACACGGCGCATTTGATCGAATGGCCGGCGCATCTGTCCGACATTGCAATCAGCATGGACCTCGAGCCTGACCTGCCACCGGTCTGGGTGGACGAAGACCTGATCAGTCAGGTCATCCTGAACATGCTCACCAACGCCCAGCATGCCATCGCGGAAAAAGGCAGCATCACCCTGCGCAGCCGACTCACTCCGATAGCGGATGGTGCTGAACCGGACACCGATTCCGTGCCCATGGTGCAGATCTCGATCATCGATACCGGCTGCGGGATCCCGGAGCAGGATCTGCAGCGTATTTTCGATCCGTTCTTCACCACCAAGGAAGTAGGCAGGGGTACGGGACTGGGACTGTCTATCAGTTATGGTATCGTCACGTCCCATGGCGGCACAATTGAAGTGGAAAGTACTGTTGGCAAGGGAACCACCTTCCGGATTAATCTGCCCATCAATCCGCGCAATCAGGATGCGGCGGAAACAGTTAATGGGGGAGGAGAATGAGCGGCAGGATATTGATCGTTGACGATGAGGAAATAGTCCGGAGGAGTTGTCTGCGAATTCTGGGCAATGGCGACTACGAGGTGGAGGCCGTACAGGACGGCCTGGAGGCTCTGAGAAAAATCGAAGCAAGCGATTACGATGTACTCATCCTGGATATCATGATGCCGAATATCGATGGTATGGAAGTGCTCCGAAGAGCGAAGGAGACGCACCCGGACATCGACATCATCATGATCACCGGAC
>JAOTTU010000034.1 GCA_029864225.1 Gammaproteobacteria bacterium
CAACCGCAAAAGCGCAAAGAAAACAATAAAGATTAGCTGGTAGAAAAACAGCCCAATGAAGTAGCGCTAAGGAAGCTGATTAATTATTATCCCGTCATCCCGTCATCCCGTCATCCCGTCATCCCGTCATCCCGTCATCCCGTCATCCCGTCATCCCGTCATCCCGGCGCAGGCCGGGATCCAGTAACCGACTGAATTTTATTAACTGGATTCCGGCACTCCACTGCGCTCCTGCCGGAATGACGACACATAAGAGGTTCCTTAATAATAAGTCAGGTTTTGTTAGATGAAATCCTTACTCAGTGTTCTCTCGGTAATTATTTCCTGCATCGCCTAAAACGCCTACTTTAGGTGTTCTACCTCCTGTCCCTGCAGTCTTCCATCCCTGGTGCCTTGCGGTAATTAATCACGCACATCCCCCGATTTCACTACGTTTCATTTGGCCACACAATCAGGATTGCGCTGCCGTCACGCGCACGTAGGCCATGGCCGCGAGGAACCAGAGCGAGGAAAAGACCACCTCGAGCAGGGCCAGGTGGCGCGCGGCGTCCGAGACGTAGGCCTCGACCACGCCATGGGTGAAGTAGAGCAGGGCAAGGAAGCAGCTCCAGGCGATGGTGTAGCGACGCCTGTGCAGCAGGCCGCGCAGCGGGGCGAACAATGGCAACACCAGTACCAGCAATACCAGGGAGACGGGGAAGTGTTTGGAAGGCGCCAGCCAGCTGTACCAGGCGACCAGCAGGGCCAGTGTGCCGAGGTGGCCCGCCAGTATCAGGGTGTAAAGAAAACGGCTGCTGGGTAGGATCATTGTCACGTCGATCGGACTATCAGCCCGGCCGGGGCATCAGGCAACCACTGCAATCGGGCCAGCTTTTCGGTCCGGACTATGAAGCCTCCAGTTTTACCACGGTCTCCGCCAGGCGTTTTCCCAGGGCACGGCACAGGTGCTTCTCTTCATCGGTGAGGGGCAGCTTGTTGTCGATGCCGGCGGTATGGCTGGGGCCGTAGGGTGTCCCGCCGCTTTTCGTGGTCAGTAACTCGGTTTCGCTGTAGGGCAGGCCCAGCAGCAGCATGCCATGATGCAGCAGCGGCAACATCATGGACAGCAGGGTGGTTTCCTGGCCGCCGTGCAGGCTGGCGGTCGAGGTGAACACGGCCGCGGGCTTGCCGGCCAGGGCGCCGGACAACCACAGGCTGCTGGTCGAATCGATGAAGTACTTGAGCGCTGCCGCCATGTTGCCGTAGCGCGTCGGGCTGCCCAGTGCCAGGCCGGCGCATTCGCGCAGGTCATCGAGCGTGACGTAGGGCGGGCCGGACTCCGGGATGTCACTGTCGGTCGCCTCACACACGGTCGAGACCGGGGGCACGGTGCGCAGGCGCGCCTGGCAGCCGGGTATCTCCTCGATACCACGGGCAATGCGCTGGGCCATCTCGGCGGTGGCGCCGTAGCGACTGTAATACAGGACAACGATCTCATTCATGGTTATGTGTCGGGTTTATCGAAGGAAAAAATTTCACCGCAGAGACGCAGAGTACGCGGAGAAAATATGATACCTGATTCAAAGAATGCACTTTCCTGCCAGGCAAGGTGAACCTGTATGGTCTGGCATATTTGTCTTGATAATGAAGATTATTGCTCTACTCGGCGTTCTCGGCGCCTCTGCGGTAAATATATTGTTCAAAGAATCTTCAGCACGGCTTCCGGGGGGCGGCCCAGGGCGGCCTTTCCCCTGGCCAGGACGATGGGCCGTTCAATCAGGCGCGGGTGTTCGTGCATGGCCCTGATCAGGTCCTTGTCCTTCAGCTCCGGGTCCGCCAGTTTTTCCTGCTGGTACTCGACCTCTTTCTTGCGCATCAGTTCGCGCGGTTTCAACCCGAGCAATCTGAGTATCGCCGCCAGCTCTGTTTCGCTGGGTGGTTCCTTGAGGTATTCGATGATGTGCGGTTCATACCCCTGCGTGCGCAGCAGTTCCAGGGTGGCGCGCGACTTGCTGCAGCGCGGGTTGTGGTAGAGGGTGATAGCGTCTGTCATGGTTCCTGCCGGTCGCCAATGCAATGGTGGTTGAGCATTCTCCCAGAAAACGCTGCGGATAGTCCATCCGGGGTGGATGTCAGGCCTTGATGACCGGGATCTTGCCGATACGCATGCGCCACTCCCTGGGTCCGCTCTCGTGTATGGAATTGCCGTGTGCATCAACGGCCACCGTGACCGGCATGTCCTCGACCTCGAATTCATACACCGCCTCCATGCCCATTTCCGGGAAGGCGACCACGCGCGCGGCGCGGATCGCCTTCGAGACCAGGTAGGCGGCGCCGCCGGTCGCGATCAGGTACACGGCACCATGGCGGGCAATGGACTGCACGGCTTCTGGCCCTCGCTCGGCCTTGCCGATCATGCCGAGCAGGCCGGTTTGCTCCAGCATCTGATCAGTGAACTTGTCCATGCGCGTGGCGGTGGTTGGGCCGGCCGGGCCGACCACCTCGTCGCCCACCGGGTCGACCGGGCCGACGTAGTAGATAAAGCGGCCGTTGAAATCCAGCCCGTCCGGCAGGGGTTCGCCGCGATCGAGCAGGTCGATGATGAGTTTGTGGGCGGCATCGCGGCCCGTGAGGAGTTTGCCGCTGAGCAACAGGGTCTCGCCCGGCCGCCACCGGCTGATGGCCTTGTGGTCCAGCGACTCCAGCTGGACCCGGCGCGCTGCCGTGCCGGTGGCGCGGCTGATCACCGGCCAGTCTTCCAGCCGCGGCGGCTCCAGCCGGGCCGGGCCGCTCCCGTCGAGGGTGAAGTGCACATGACGCGTGGCCGCGCAGTTCGGGATGATGGCAACCGGCTTGGAGGCCGCGTGGGTCGGATAGTCGAGGATCTTGACGTCCAGTACCGTGGTCAGGCCGCCCAGGCCCTGGGCGCCGATGCCCAGCGCATTGACCCGGTCGAGGATCTCCAGGCGCAACTCCTCGAGGCGATTTGCCGGTCCGCGTTCCCGCAGGGCCTGGATATCGATGGGCTGCAGCAGGGACTCCTTGGCCAGCAGCATGGCCTTCTCGGCGGTTCCGCCGATGCCGATGCCGAGCAGTCCGGGCGGGCACCAGCCAGCCCCCATCGAGGGTATCTGTTGCAGCACCCATTCGACGATGTCATCGCTGGGGTTGAGGATAGTGAAGCGCGACTTGTTTTCAGAGCCGCCGCCCTTGGCGGCCACGGTGACGCCGAGGGTGTCGCCGGTCACGACGTTCTTGTGAATCACCGCGGGGGTATTGTCGCCGGTATTGCGGCGTTCCCCGGCCGGGTCGGCGACTACGGACCCGCGCAGCGGATTGTGCGGATCGGTGTAGGCATCATGCACGGCCTCGTTGATCATCTCATCGATGCCCGTGTCCGTGTCCCAGCGCAGGTCCATGCCAATCTCGAGAAAGACATTGACAATGCCGGTGTCCTGGCAGATCGGGCGGTGACCCTCGGCGCACATCCTGGAATTGATCAGGATCTGTGCCATGGCGTCGCGCGCCGCCGGTGACTCCTCGGCCCGGTAGGCCGTATCCAGGGCACGGATGAAATCAGGTGGGTGGTAATAGGAGATGTATTGCAGCGCGTCGCGGATACTGTCGATAAAGTCCTGTTTGTTAATGACTGTCATGGGGGAAACGCCTGTGTGCCTGCTTGGATTCTAGCCTGAAAGTATCGGGGTTTATAGGTTGCCTGAACCGAAGGGCGGATGAGTTGTCTCTGGATAGGGTATAATCACCGGATGCTAATGGAGGGGAAGGTTATGCGGTTTATTGTGTTGCTTGCGGGTTTACTGGCGTCGCTGGGTGTAGTCGCCGACGACGTGGACTTCAGCCTGACCGATCTTGACGGCAAACAGCGCTCACTGTCCGAGTTCCGCGGCAAGTGGGTCGTTGTCAATTACTGGGCGACCTGGTGTCCACCCTGCCTGGACGAGATCCCGGACCTGGTGGAGTTCCATGAAAAACACAAGGACCATGATGCCGTGGTACTCGGCGTCAATTATGAGGAGGTCAACAGGGAATACCTGAAGGAGTTCGTGGAGACCCATTTCATGACCTACCCTGTGCTGCCGATGGAACCGATCCCGGTAACGCCGCTCGGGCCGGTTATGGGACTGCCCACGACCTACATCATCTCTCCGCAGGGCGAGCGTATTGCCCGCCAGGAGGGGCCGGTGACCGGTGCGGCCATCGAGGCCTTCCTGGAACGCAAGAAACAGCCGAATAACGGCGCCCGGCTGGATCCTGCCGCGGGTCGAGTCGCCGCAAGCAACTAGTCTTTCCGCGCGACGCCATGGGTTGTCGACGCTGTCTTGTATCCGGTCATGTCCAGGGGGTGTTCTTCCGTGCCTCGGCGCGTCAGCAGGCCATGGCGCTGGGACTCACCGGTTATGCCCGCAATCTCCCTGATGGACGAGTCGAGGTGCTGGCCTGTGGGGACGAAGCTGCCTTGCAGGCCTTGCAGGCCTGGCTGAGGAAAGGGCCGGCCCATGCCCATGTCAGTGGTGTGCAGTGTGAAAGCGTGGAAGTCGCTGTGCCGCCGGACTTCTCTGCTGCCTAGCAGCCGACCAGAAAAAGGGGCCATTCTGCTTTATTATATTGCGATCGGATAATACCCGCGGTTGATATTGCGATTGGATAATACCCGGGGTTGAACTGAGGAAGGCCTGATTAACTCATCGTTCGTCATTCCGGCGAAAGCCGGAATACAGTCGTCGATAATCAGTTAGTTACTGGATTCCGGGCCTCCGCTACGCTCCGCCCGGAATGACGGTTTGATCAGACTTTCCCTAATGCATAAAGCAGCAGAATGTCCCCCTTTTTCTTTTTTACAGCACACGCCTCATGAAGGTGGCTGACTAGGAAACCTTGCGGTCAGTGCTGTCTTCCGGTGTCGGCGGGATGAGGATGGTGTCGGCCGGCGTCCGGGTGATATCGGGTTCCGGGTAGTCCAGGTTGTAATGCAGCCCGCGGCTTTCCTTGCGCTGCTGGGCCGAGCGGATGATCAGTTCGGCGACCTGTGCCAGGTTGCGCAGTTCCAGCAGGTCGTTGGACACCCTGAAGTTGCTGTAATACTCCTGGATCTCCTGCTGCAGCAGTTCAACGCGCCGGGCGGCGCGTTGCAGGCGCTTGTTGGTACGCACAATGCCCACGTAGTTCCACATGCAGCGGCGCAGCTCGTCCCAGTTGTGGCTGACCACGACCTCTTCGTCGGAATCCCGGACTCGGGATTCATCCCACTCCGGCAGTGAAGGTGGTGGCGTTAGCGCATCCATGTGGGCGGCGATGTCCTCGCTGGCCGCGGCCGCGAACACCAGGCACTCGAGCAGTGAGTTGCTGGCCATGCGGTTGGCGCCGTGCATGCCGGTGCAGGCCACCTCGCCAATGGCATACAGACCGGACAGGTCGGTCCTGCCGTTGAGATCAGTCATCACACCTCCGCAGGTATAGTGGGCGGCGGGCACCACCGGAATCGGTTCCAGCGCCATATCGATGCCGAGTTCGCGGCAGCGGGCGTACACGGTCGGAAAATGCTCCCGGATGAACGGCGCCGGTTTATGGCTGATGTCCAGCAGCACGTGCTCCAGGCCGAGGCGTTTCATTTCGTGGTCGATGGCGCGTGCAACGATATCGCGGGGCGCCAGGTCGCCGCGTTCATCGAAGCGCTGCATAAAGGGTTCGCCATCGGGCAGCAGCAGGCGGCCGCCTTCGCCGCGTACCGCCTCGGTGACCAGGAAGGACTTGGCCTTCGGGTGATACAGGCAGGTGGGATGGAACTGGTTGAATTCCAGATTGGCGACCCGGCAGCCGGCACGCCAGGCCATGGCGATCCCGTCGCCGCTTGAGGTGTCGGGATTGCTGGTGTAGAGATAGACCTTGCTGGCGCCACCCGTAGCAAGCACGACATTGTGCGCCGCAAACACCTCGACATGCTGATGTTCGAGATCGAGTATATAGGCACCCAGGCAGCGGTTTTCCTCCAGGCCGAGCTTGGCCCCGGTGATCAGGTCAATGGCGATATGGTGTTCGAACAGGGTGATGTTCGGGCGCTGCCGTGCCCGGGCCACCAGGGTGTCCTCGATGGCACGGCCGGTGGCATCCGCGGAGTGCAGTACCCGGCGGGTGGAGTGGCCGCCTTCACGTGTCAGGTGGAAGTCCTGCTGCCCCTGCTTGTTGGTATGCCGCGTAAAGGGTACCCCGAGTTCAATCAGCCAGCGGATCATTTCGGGTGCCTTCTCGATGGCAAACCGCACCGCCTCAGGCTTGTTGAGTCCAGCCCCGGCATTCAGGGTGTCCGCGATATGCGACTCGAAGGTGTCTTCCGGATGGGTCACGGCGGAGATGCCGCCCTGGGCATACAGGGTGCAGCCATCCTGCAGCCGGCTCTTTGACAGGACCGCGACCTTCAGTTCCGCCGGCAGATGCAGCGCATGACTCAGGCCGGCACCGCCACTGCCGATGATCAGTACGTCAAAGTAATGTGCAGTCGCCATGGCTTGAGTGAGTCCTGGTTAATGGGTAATGTCTGTTGAAGCCTGGGATTTACAGCAGACCCCGGTTGGGGCAACCAGGGCCAGGTGCGCCAGGCCGGGGATACCCGTTGATAATTCTTGGTATGATTATGAATCATGCGAACTATCAGTATCCAGTATTGTCTATCTGACTGGATTACCGGGTTCCGGGTTTACAGGAGACAGGGCCCGGATGGGCGAGCGAACGATTGATCAGGCGCTGATCGAGAGGGTACAGAAAGGTGACAAGACGGCTTTTGATGTACTGGTGCTCAAGTACCAGCACAAGATCATCAAGCTGATCAACCGTTATGTCCGCGATCCCGACGAGGCACTGGATGTTGCCCAGGAGGCCTTTATCAAGGCCTACCGGGCCGTGGAACGCTTTCGGGGGGATAGCGCGTTTTACACCTGGATGTACCGGATTGCCATCAATACCGCGAAGAATCACCTGGTCGCATCAGGCCGCCGGCCGCCGAGCGGCGATATCGATGCACAGGATGCGGAACAATATGAGGGTGCGGCCGGTCTCAAGGAATATGATACCCCGGAACACCTGATACTCCGGGACGAGATGCAGGCGACGATCACGAAAGCCATCGATGAGTTGCCCGAGGACCTGAAGACCGCGATCACCCTGCGGGAACTGGAAGGCATGAGTTATGAAGAGATCGCCCAGACCATGGAATGTCCCATCGGGACGGTGCGCTCGAGGATCTTCAGGGCCAGGGATGCGATCGACACCAAATTGCAGCCGTTGTTGAAATAGATGGATACGGACGAGTGAACATGAAAGACAAGTTATACGAGCAGCTCTCGGCGCTGGTTGATGATGAATTGACCGGGCCGGAGCAGGCCCTGCTGGCGAGGCGCATTGGCCGTGACGCTGACCTGCACCGGCGGCTGTCACGTTACCAGCTGGTCAGCGACGCGCTGCAGAACCACTTGCCGTCGCAGGTCGATCCCGGGTTCTACAGGCGGGTACAGGCCGCGCTGCATGACGAACCGGCACTCCGCTCGGGCGGCTTCGGCGGATCCCGTTTCGGCGCACTGGTCAAGCCGCTGGCCGGCCTGGCCATTGCCGCCTCGGTGGCCGTTGTCGCGGTCCTCTCGATCCAGTCGGCACGCCAGGAAGAGGCGCCAGTGCCGGCCCTGGCAAGGGTGCCAGCCACCCAGGACTTCGTGCGGGTGCAGCAGGCATCCGGCCCCAGGGTGCAGCCACGGGTGGGCAAGAAGCTCGATATCTACATGGTGAACCACAACGAGTATGCCGTCAGCCGCGGCATGCAGGGCATGCTGCCCTATGTGCGCATTGTCGGGAATGAAGTAAGCCGTGACGGCAGGGAATAAGGGAGTATGGTGGCCGGTCTTGCTGTTGCTGGCGGTGGCAGGTCAGGCCTCTGCACAGGACCAGGCACGCGAGTGGCTGGGCGACATGTCCCGGGCCCTGCAGACGCTCAACTACGACGGTACCTTTGTCTACCTCCATGACGGCAAGCTGGAGGCCATGCGCATTATCCATCAGCTCGGCAGCACGGGCGAAAAGGAACGCCTGGTCTCGCTGACCGGCAGCGCCCGGGAGGTGCTGCGCGACGACGAGTCGGTCACTTGCATCATGCCTGACAGCAAGTCGGTTATGGTGGGCCAGAGCCGGCCGCGCCAGCTGTTGCCGATGGTGCCGCAGGATCTTGATTCCCTGCTCAGGTATTACCGCTTTGAGATGCTGGGCGAAGATCGCATATCCGGTTTTCAGGCGCGTACCGTTGCCATCACCCCCCGGGACGAATACCGCTACGGCTACCGCTTCTGGATCGACACGGACAGCAAGCTGCTGCTCAAGTCCGATCTGACCGCTGTGGATGGCACAGCCATCGAGCAGGTTATGTTTACCCGGCTGGACATCGGCAGCACGATTTCCGATGCCGCCCTGCAACCGTCACTCACCGGCAAGGGCTATGTCTGGTACCACCAGTCAGCTGAAGAGGCTACCGCGCCGCCGCAGATCGGCGAGACGCGCTGGTCCGTCGGGCGCCTGCCGGACGGCTTCAGTATGACGCACTACCAGCGCAAGCGCTTGCAGCCCGAGGGCCAGGATACCGAGCACATGGTGTTTAGCGACGGGCTGGCGACCGTGTCCGTCTACGTGGAGTCACTGTCGTCCGATAACGCCGAATTCATTGGCTTGTCAGGTATGGGCGCAATGAATGCCTTCGGCGCCATGGTCGACGGTCACCAGGTCACCGTGGTCGGCGAGGTGCCGGCGTTGACCGTGGAGATGATGGCGAGATCGGTCGCTTCCAGACAGGTATCGGCGCATGATTGAAGAAATCGGTCAGGTGGTCGAGGTGCAGGGCGACTACGCCTGGGTGGAAACCGGGCCTGCCACCAGCTGCGGATCGTGCAGTGTGCGGAAAGGCTGTGGAACATCGGTGCTGGCATCGTTATTCGGGCGGCGGCGCTCGCCGCTGCGTGCACTCAACCGGGCCGGTGCCCGGGCCGGTGAGCAGGTGGTGATCGGAATATCGGAGTCCAGCCTGGTGCGCGGCTCCCTGGCCGTGTACATGGCGCCGCTGGCGGGCTTGCTGGCCGGTGCCGTGGCGGGCCGCTATATCGGCATGGAACTGTTGCCGGGCCATGCCGAATTGGCAAGCATTGTGGGTGCCGTCACCGGCCTGCTGGCCGGTCTCGCCTGGCTCAGGTTTTTCAGCCAGGCGTCTGAGCGAGACGAGCGCTACCAGCCTGTTATTCTGCGTCACCAGATTGCCACGGGCCGGTAGCAAGACGCTGTTCACTGCTGGCGGCCAGTTGGAGTTTTTTTCAAGCAGTATGGAGAAATGAACATGTCTAATAAACGTATTATCCCTGGCTATCCCCTGTTGGTGTTGCTGTCCCTGTTCATTGCGGTACAGTCTGCGCAGGCACAACACCTTCCCGGTTTCACCGAGCTGGTCAAGAAGGCCGCCCCCGCCGTTGTCAATATCAGCACCACGCAGAAGGTGAAAAGCGGCGTGCCGCAGCTGCCTGAGGGTTTCGAGATCCCGCAACTGCCGGAGGGCAGCCCCTTCGGCGAGCTGTTCAAGCACTTCTTCGACCAGGAAGAAGGCGAGCCCAGCCTGCGTGATGCGCAATCACTGGGCTCGGGTTCCATCATATCCGCCGATGGCTACATTCTGACGAACTACCACGTGGTCAAGAATGCCGATGAGATCATCGTGCGTCTCAACGACCGGCGGGAGTTGCGCGGTGAGGTCATCGGCACGGACAAGCGTAGTGATATCGCACTGCTCAAGATCGATGCCGATGACCTGCCGGTGGCCAAGATCGGCAAGTCCAGCTCCCTGCAGGTGGGTGAATGGGTGCTGGCGATCGGCTCGCCGTTTGGTTTCGATTACTCGGCGACGGCCGGCATCGTCAGTGCCAAGGGCCGCAGCCTGCCACGGGAAAACTATGTACCCTTCATCCAGACGGATGTTGCCATCAACCCGGGCAACTCCGGTGGGCCGTTGTTCAACCAGGCCGGCGAGGTGGTCGGGGTGAATTCGCAGATCTACAGCCGCACCGGTGGCTACATGGGCCTGTCCTTCGCCATTCCAATCGAGGTGGCGATGGACGTGGCGGACCAGCTCAAGACCAAGGGCCATGTCAGCCGCGGCTGGCTGGGGGTGCTGATCCAGGATATTACCCTGGATCTGGCCGAGTCCTTCGGCATGAAGCAACCGCGTGGCGCACTGGTTGCCAAGGTACTGGAGGACAGCCCGGCCGAGGATGCCGGATTCAGGGTGGGCGATGTCATTGTTGCCTTCAATGGCAAGGCAATCAAGGATTCGGCCAGTCTGCCGCCGATTGTCGGCAGCACCAAGGTGGGCGTATTTGTGCCGGTCGATATCATTCGCGACCGCAACCAGGCCGTGGTCAACGTCAAACTGGGAGAGTTGCCCGAGGATGCCGCGGTTGCCAAGCTGCATAAGCCGGCGGTTGAAAAGGCCAACCGCCTTGGTGTCACCGTTTTGGACCTGACGGACAAGCAAAAACAGGAATTCGAACTGGCAAATGGCGTGGTGGTCGAGCGGCTGGTTGACGGTGCGGCATCCAAAGCCGGCGTGCGCAAGGGTGACATCATCCTCAGCCTTAACAACGAAACCGTCAACAACAGCGCGCAGTTTCAGGAACTCGTCGAGGCCCTGCCCGTCAACAAGTCCGTAGCGGTGCTGGTGCAGCGTGGCAGCAGCCCGACCTTCCTTGCCATCAAGGTGCCGGACGAAGACTGATTGGGTTTTTGTAACCGGTACGGGTCGAATTTGACACACCATCTGACGGTGTTCGCACGGGCGGGTTGTCACCTGTGCGACGACATGGTGCTGGAGCTGCAGCGCCTGAAACCCGCCCTGGGTTTCGAATATTGCGTCCGTGACGTCGATGACGACCCTGTGCTGGTCAGCCAGTACGGGGAGCGGGTGCCGGTGCTGGTCGCCGGCGACACCGAGTTGTGCAGCTATTTTCTCGATGAACAGGGCCTGCGCGAGTATTTCCTCCCGTCCTGAACGTGTATAATAAAAAAACCTTAATTATAATCAGCTAGTTAACTTTTCGGCCTTGTAGCTGTAATCAGCCATCACGGAGTTGCACCGACAAGGGAAGCGTATTCCTCTCACAGGGACCACCATGCCTGTTCTCCATCCGGTACGACACGTCTGCCGGGCCTGGCCTTGCGCCCCTGATTATCAGCCATGACCGACCGTCAACACGTCCGCAACTTTTCCATCATTGCCCATATCGACCACGGGAAATCAACCCTGGCCGACCGTTTTATCCAGATCTGCGGTGGCCTGAACGAGCGCGAGATGGAGGAGCAGGTCCTGGATTCAATGGATCTGGAGCGGGAGCGCGGGATCACCATCAAGGCGCAGAGCGTTTCCCTGGAGTACCAGGCCCGCAACGGCGAGACCTACGTGCTGAACCTGATCGATACCCCGGGCCATGTTGATTTTTCCTATGAGGTGTCACGGTCGCTGGCCGCTTGCGAAGGGGCCCTGCTGATTGTCGATGCCGCCCAGGGCGTGGAGGCGCAAAGCGTGGCCAACTGCTATACCGCCATCGAGCAGGGCCTCGAGGTGGTGCCGGTGCTGAACAAGATCGACTTGCCATCGGCCGAGCCTGAACGGGTGATCCACGAGATCGAGGAGATCATCGGCATCGAGGCGGGGGATGCCGTGCGGGTCAGTGCCAAGACCGGTGAGGGCGTTGTCGACCTGCTGGAGTCCCTGATCGACAAGATCCCGGCCCCGGCGGGGGATACCGAGGCGCCGCTGCGGGCGCTGATCATCGATTCCTGGTTCGACAATTACGTCGGGGTGATCTCGCTGGTGCGGGTGGTTGAAGGCAGGCTGAGGCGTCGCGAAAAGATTCGCATCATGTCGACCGGGCGCAGTTTCCAGGTCGAGAAACTGGGGATCTTCACGCCCAAGCAGGTGGAACGGGATTTCATCCAGGCAGGTGACGTGGGCTTCGTGTTCGCTGGCATCAAGGACATCGAGGGTGCGCCGGTCGGTGATACCATCACGAGCGCCGACCGGCCGGCCGACGGGCCCCTGCCGGGCTTCATGATGGTGCAGCCGCGGGTGTTTGCCGGCCTGTTTCCGGTCAGTTCCGACGACTATGAAAACCTGCGCGAGGCCCTGCAGAAACTTCGCCTCAACGATGCCGCCTTGCATTATGAACCGGAGACCTCCACGGCACTGGGGTTCGGGTTTCGCTGCGGTTTCCTGGGCATGCTGCACATGGAAATTGTGCAGGAGCGACTGGAACGTGAATACGACCTCGACCTCATCACCACCGCGCCGACGGTGATTTATGAGGTCCAAACGACCAAGGGCGAGATCATCCAGATTGATAACCCGGCCAGCCTGCCGCCCGTTAACCAGATCGAGGAAATCCGCGAACCGATTATCGAGGCCAATATCCTGGTTCCACAGGACTACCTGGGTGCAGTCATCACCCTGTGCATGGAGAAGCGCGGGGTCCAGAAGAACATGCAGTATCTCGGCAACCAGGTGTCGCTCAGCTATGAACTGCCGATGAGCGAGATCGTGCTCGATTTCTTCGACCGGCTGAAATCGGTAAGCCGGGGCTATGCCTCCTTTGACTACCACTTCGTGCGCTTTCAGTCGGCACCCCTGGTCAAGCTTGATATACTGATTAATGCTGAACGTGTGGACGCGCTGTCGGTGATCGTGCACCGGGATGTGGCACAGTGGCGCGGCCGCGCCCTGGCGGTCAAGATGAAAGAACTGATTCCACGCCAGATGTACGATGTCGCCATCCAGTCCGCGATCGGTTCGCAGGTCATCGCGCGCACCAATGTGAAGGCCATGCGCAAGAATGTGACGGCCAAGTGCTACGGGGGTGACGTGACGCGCAAGCGCAAGCTGCTGGAGAAGCAGAAGGCCGGCAAGAAACGCATGAAACAGTTCGGCAAGGTGGAGATCCCCCAGGCCGCCTTCCTCGCGGTATTGCGGGTCGATAATGACTGATCATCCGGCCGGGGCTGATTTTCAGGTATCTGAATATTATATAAAAAATTCAATTCTCCGCGTCCCCGGCGGCGGCGTCATGGGGTGCGGGGTGGCATGCGCCTATAATTCGGTGCCGGCTTTGCCAATGGCCCGGGTGAATTGACCCAACGAAGGATGAAGGATTCATGAACTTTGATTTTCCAACCCTGCTGGTTACCGCGACCCTGTTTACCGGTTTTGCGTGGGCGGTCGATGCCCTTGCCTGGGCCCCGCGTCGGCGTGCCAGAGCAGGGGAGTTGGTGCGCGCGGGCAATGCCTCGGACTCGGAGCAGGTTGCAGCGGTACTAAAGGAGCCGACCTGGGTCGAATACTGCAAGTCATTCTTCCCGGTCATCCTGGCGGTGCTGCTGCTGCGTTCATTTCTGGTCGAGCCGTTCCGCATTCCCTCCGGATCCATGATGCCGACACTGCTGGTGGGTGATTTCATCCTGGTCAACAAATACGCCTATGGAATCCGCCTGCCGGTACTGAATACCAAGGTGATCGAAATTGGCGAACCGCAACGCGGTGATGTGGTGGTCTTCAGGTATCCCAAGGATCCCTCGGTGGATTACATCAAGCGGGTGGTGGGCATTCCCGGGGACCGAATCGGTTACTATGACAAGGTGCTCTATATCAATGGCAAGTCGGCCGGGCAGGTGTCCGCCGGTGTTTATGTCGGCAAGGGTTCCGGTATCTCCATGTCGGGCGCCAGCGAGCGCAGTGAAACCCTGGGCGAGATCGAGCACAATATCCTGGTGATGTCGCGCACCCCCGGGCTGGAAGGGGAATACATGGTACGTGAAGGCGAATATTTTGTGATGGGTGACAATCGTGATAATAGTAACGACAGTCGCTACTGGGGGCCGGTGCCGGAAACGCATCTGGTGGGCAAGGCGTTCCGGATCTGGATGAACTGGGATTCCGCCAACGGGGGCGTCGGTCTGGATCGGATCGGCATGAAAATTCAATAGGACAGCTGCAAGGGAGAACAGTATGCATTCACTGAATCGACAGAAGGGGATGACCGGGGCCGGCTGGCTGATCGTGCTGGCATTGATCGGTTTTTTTGCGATGTTAATACTGATAATGCTGCCGTCATACATGGAGTACTACAAGATCGTCTCCACGCTTGAATCGCTGGAGGAAGAAAGCGGTCTCGAGACCCCATTTGATATTCGCCGCCTGATCGAGCGCCGCTTCGATATCAGTTATGTGAACACGATCCAGCCCAAGGATGTCATTATACAAAGCGCGGGCCCGAACTACCGGGTGCGGGCCAAATATGAATCACGCAAGCACCTGTTTGCCAATGTCTACGTGGTGATGACCTTTGACAAGCAGGTCACGGTAAGGTCACGTTGACGAAGTCGCCGGAAACACTGGCGAAACTCTTTGGCTACCGGTTCAATGACTCCGGCTTCCTGAAACAGGCCCTGGTTCACCGCAGTGCCGGCAGCCGCAACAACGAGCGGCTGGAATTTCTCGGTGATGCCGTGCTGGGCTGCGTGATTGCCGACGAGGTGTTTGCGCGTCATCCCAGGGCCCGGGAAGGGCAACTCAGCCGGATGCGCTCGACCCTGGTACGGCGTGAATCACTGGCCGAACTGGCCAACAAACTCGATATCGGTGCCTACCTGAAGCTCGGTCCCGGCGAGCGCAAGAGCGGCGGTCACCAACGTAACTCCATCCTGTCCGATGCCTTTGAGGCCGTGCTCGCTGCGATCTACCTGGACGGTGGCTTCGAACCCTGCAGGCAGGCCATCGTCACCCTGTTTGCGGAAAAGCTCGACGCGGTCGCTGATCTGGACCAGCTCAAGGACCCCAAGACACGCCTGCAGGAGTACCTCCAATCACAGCACAAGCCCCTGCCCGAGTACAGTGTCATCGACATCGACGGTGAAGCGCATGCCCAGTTTTTCAGGGTGCGCTGCATGGTAGATGATGCCGATATCGAACCCACCGAGGGGCAGGCAAAAAGCCGTCGTCGTGCCGAGCAGGATGCGGCCGGCAAGATGCTGGCCCAGCTGGACGCCGGTTAGCCCTGTGGAACCGTCATACCGTTGTGGTTATATCGCCCTGGTGGGCCGTCCCAACGTCGGCAAGTCGACGCTGCTGAACCGGCTGCTGGGACAGAAGATCAGTATCACCTCGAAGCGCCCGCAGACCACCCGTCACCGCATACTCGGGATCAAGACCGGGAAAACGGTGCAGTTCATCTATGTCGATACGCCGGGT
>JAOTTU010000035.1 GCA_029864225.1 Gammaproteobacteria bacterium
CAGCACCGAGGCCAGTGTGGTCAGGAGTGCATAGGCCATGGCGCGCTCCGGCCTGGCCATGCTCATGGGCGCCAGCATGATATCCGGCGGGACCGGGAAGAAGGACGATTCAGCGAAACTCAGGCCGGCCAGGTAGCGGGCGGCGTACTGATGCCGCGCCAGGACCATGCAGCGGTCGTAAAGCGATACGAAAAGCGGCATCAGGCGTGACCCTTGAGTAACGGCACGAAGGTAACCGGGTCGAGGTCCTCTCGCTCGAACATATCATCGTTGCGGGTGATAACGGTCAATCGCTGCTTGCCAGGCTTACCGACCGGGATGATCAGCCGCCCGTTCGGGGCCAGCTGGTGCAGCAAGGCATCGGGAATGGTTTCGGATGCGGCGGTCACGATAATGGCATCGTAGGGTGCAAAATCCGGCCACCCGACGGTGCCATCGCTGTGCGCCGCGCGGATATTCCTCAAGCCGAGCTGCCGGAACCGCTGGCGCGCCAGGGTCAGCAGGGGTTCGATCCGTTCCACGGTGTAGATCTTGTCGACCAGGCTGGAGAGGACTGCGGCCTGGTAGCCCGAACCGGTGCCGACTTCCAGGACCTTGTGCGGCCGGTGTGCGATCAGCAGTTCCGTCATGGCGGCAACAATATAAGGCTGGGAGATCGTCTGGTTGTAACCGATCGGGAGTGCCGTATCTTCATAGGCCCGGCTCGCCAGCGCCTCGTCCACAAACAGGTGCCGGGGGGTGTTTCTGATCGCATCCAGGACATCCTGGTTCTCGATACCTTCATCGCGCAGGCGCGTGACCAGCCGGTCACGGGTGCGCTGGGATGTCATCCCGATGCCTCGTGTTATCGAATTCAATTCAGAGCGCTCCCCGCCAAGAATGGTGTTCAGACTATCGTAAACTATCCGGTACGCTGGGATACCAACCGGGCGTCCGGCCAGCACCTATCCGTCTTCAAGCCAGCTGCCCAACCCTTCCAGGGCCTTGTAGCGGGTCAGATCAACATCCAGCGGTGTCACCGAGACATAACCGGTGCGCACCGCAAAAAAGTCGGTGCCAGGACCGGCATCCTGTTCGGAACCGGCGGGCCCGACCCAGTAGACGGGACGGCCCCTGGGATCTTGCATCTGCACCACCGCCTCGGACTTGTGCCGGTGTCCCAGCCGGGTTGCCTGCATTCCGGCCAGTTTTTCCAGCGGCAGGTCCGGTACATTCACGTTGAGAATTGTATCAGCTGGCAGGGAGTTGGACAGCAGCCGCCGCACCAGGTCCAGGGTAACGCGGGCCGCGGTTTCGAAGTGCGCGTAGCGTTCCGACACCAGCGAGACGGCGATGGCCGGCAGGCCGAGAAAACGGCCTTCCATCGCCGCGGCGACCGTGCCCGAATAGAGCACGTCATCGCCCAGGTTGGCGCCCGCATTGATGCCCGCCACCACCATGTCCGGCTCCTCGTCCAGCAGTCCGGTAATCGCCAGGTGCACACAATCGGTGGGCGTGCCGTCCACATACGTGAAACCGTTGTCCGCCTGACGTGCACGTATCGGGCTGTCCAGCGTCAACGAATTACTGGCACCACTCCGGTCACGGTCCGGGGCCACCACGGTGACCTCCGCGACCTCGCTCAGGGTATCGGCCAGGATCCGGATACCGGCCGACTGGTAGCCGTCATCGTTGCTGATCAGGATACGCATTGCTGAAGATTTGCCTCCCAGGGAGTGACTGCATCGTAATATAAAGCCGGAGTGGAACACAAAACAGTGGCCATTGCAGCTTGCATGCCGGCAAGGATCTGCTACGGTGTGCGGCACACCACGTTCGACAGCTGTAAAGACTGAAGTGACACCCGACATGTCCAGCACCAAGAAGCCTTCCAAGGAAGACATCGACCTGTTCCGCCGCAGTATCGGTCCGGTCAGAAAGCTGGGCAGTGACAAGGCACCCCCGCACAGACACCAACCCGCGCCACGGCCACGCGCTGCCCGTGACGACAGCGAGCACTTCACTGATTCGGGGTTTTCCGATTTGCCCCGGGACAACCCGGTCAGTGCCGCCGATACGCTCTACTTTGCGCGCCCCGGGCTGCAGCTGCGCCTGCTGCAGCGCCTGCGCCGCGGCCAGCTCCCGGTCGGGGCCGAGCTCGACATGCACGGCATGACGCTTGCGGTTGCCCAAAAGGAGATCATTCGTTTCATCTCAAGCTCGCGTGACCGGCGCATCCGCTGTGTGCGGATCATCCACGGCAAGGGCTATGGTTCCCGGGAACAGGCCCCGGTGCTTAAGAACAGCCTGAACAACTGGCTGCGACAGCATCCGGACGTACTGGCATTCAGTTCCACACGACCGGAACATGGCGGCACCGGCGCAGTGCATGTCCTGCTGCGCAGCCAGCGCTGACCAGCAACCTCAGTGCCGATCGGCCGCGCGTGCGACCAGCTCGCGCAATACGCTGGTTGCATAGCAGCCTGCAGGCAGGCTGAATTCCAGTACCAGGCTGTCCGGCGTCGGCCACGACCACTGCAGGTCCTTGACCACGAGACGCAGGGCGCGGCGCTCCTGCCGGAGACCCGCCGCGGTCAGACCCTGTTGCCATGAACCGCAGCATGCAAGGACCTGTTCCTCCAGTTGCCTGCAGGCAGCGCCTACCGGGCTGTCGCCCCGGCCCCACAGGGGACCCGTCGGGTGCAGGTCCAGTGCATCGGCACGCGCCTGCAGCTCCGCATCGGCCGCTGCGGCAATAAAGAAGCTGTGACTGCCGTCCAGTTGCAGGGCATCACCGGGGATCACCCGGTTCCAGCTGCCATCACGGACCCGGTGCGCGAGCACCTGGTTGAACAGGAAGGCGCGGGCCGCGGAAAGCACCAGCCCGCGCTGATGCCGCGACAGGCGCGGGCCGCGATGCTCGAACAGGTGCTCGGCCATGCGCAGGTTGCTGCCGGCGCGGCCGAAACGCTGTTCACCGAAATAGTTCGGCAGCCCGCGGCTGGCAACGGTTTCCAGCCGCTGCTGCAGCGCGTCACTGTCACCACTGACATCCCGCACCACGATGCGAAAGGCATTGCCCCTGAGGGCACCGCGGCGCAGCTTGCGGTTATGACGCGCATGCCGCAGCACCGTGACCCGGTTCGTTTCAATCGCTCCCCAGTCCGGTTCGTGCCTGCCGGGCAGGTGCACCGAGAACCATTGCCCGGTCACGGCATTGCGGTCCTTGAGACCGGCATAGCTGACATCGCGGGCGCGCACACCGGCACAACGCGCCAGCTGCCGGGCGACCTGGTCGGTATTTTCCTCGCGCTTGCGAATCCACAGCCAGATGTGCTCACCCGCGCCGGCGGGTTCCAGCAGCGGGATCTCCATGACCTGGAAATCCTCCGGGCTGACGCGCCAGCGACCCGCGGCCGGAGGACCGCCCCAGGCGGTGGCCAGGGCGAGGATGGCTGTCTCCAGGGTGGGGCTCGAAGACGCTGTTTCGGGTGGACTCACTCGTCCAGCAGCACGACCGCGAAGGCGGCAATGCCCTCGCCGCGCCCGGTAAAGCCCATGTGCTCGGTGGTAGTTGCCTTGATACTGACCCGGGAACACGCCAGCTGCAGATCGCTGCCAATGTGCGCGCGCATCGCGTCGATATAGGGGGCGAGTCGCGGCGCCTGCGCCACCACCGTGATGTCGGCATTGCTGATCTGCAGGCCCTCCCGGCCGACCAGCTCAACCACCTTGCGCAGCAGGAGCCGGCTGTCGATCCCCGCGTAGGCCGGATCGTCCGGTGGAAAATGCCGCCCGATATCACCGAGCCCGGCGCCACCCAGCAGGGCATCACACAAGGCGTGCAGGACAACATCACCGTCCGAATGCGCCTCAAGGCCCTGTTCATGGGGGATCACCACACCGCCCAGCACCAGCCTGCCAGCCGGCCGGAATGCGTGTGCATCGATACCCTGTCCGATCCTCATTCGCGCTTACGCTCCTGCAGGTAGAACTCGGCCAGCGCCAGGTTGGCCGGCACGGTTATCTTGATATTGTCGGCGTGTCCCTGGACCATGCGCGGCCGGTAACCTGCCAGCTCCATGGCCGAAGCCTCGTCGGTGACCGTGGCATCCTGGTCCAGCGCCTGCTCCAGGGCCTTCTGCAGTTGCCCGAGACGGAACATCTGTGGTGTTTGCGCATGCCACAGCGTTTCCCGGTCGACGGTTGCGGAAATCCTGCCATCCGGGTCCACGCGCTTCATGGTGTCGGAGACCGGCACACCCAGCAAGCCGCCGTCGCTGTCATCCTGCAGGGCCGCGATCAGCGCCTCGATATCCCCGAGACGCACACAGGGCCGTGCAGCATCCTGCACCAGCACCCAGTCTTCGGGATGGGCGTAAGTGGCCAGGTGACACAGTGCATTGAGCACCGAGCGGCCGCGTTCAGCGCCGCCGCTCACGTACTGCAGGTTTCTGTCAGCATAGCGCGGCTGGATTGCCGACCAGCGGCTGTCATCCGCCGCCACCACCAGCACCACGCCGGCCAGGCGGGTACAGGAGAACAGGGTATCCAGGGTGTGTTCAATAACACTGCGCCCGGCAAGCGGCAGGTACTGCTTGGGGATGTCGGCGCCCATGCGGCTGCCGCAACCCGCAGCCGCTACGACGGCCCAGTAGCGCGGACTGGCCGGGTGACCGGATCGGTTATCGGGCACTGCCGGTGCCCAGTCGATGTTTGGCTACGCTCATTCAACGACCTGGTAGAAGGTCTCGCCGTCCTTGACCATGCCCAGGTCCTCCCGGGCGTGTTCCTCTATGGCCTCGAGGCCCTGCTTGAGGTCGAGCACCTCGGCATTCAGCGCCTCGTTGCGCTCGCGCAGGCCGGCATTCTCCTGGCGCTGGTTCTCGACTTCCTGGTGCAGATCCCAGACATCCCGCAGGCCGCCCTCACCCACCCACAGGCGGTACTGCAGATACAACAGCAATAGCAGCAGCATTATGATCAGGTTCTTCATGGCACGGATTGTGGCTGTCAGCGCTCAGTCGGTGGTGTCTGGCCATGACGGCATCAATCGGCAGTCAGGTGCCTGAAGGCAGCAGCCCCGGCATAGACTGCCGCAGCGCCCAGTTCAGTTTCAATACGCATTAGCTGATTGTATTTGGCCACCCGGTCGGAACGTGATAACGAGCCCGTCTTGATCTGGGTCGCCGTTGTGGCAACTGCCAGGTCGGCAATGGTGACATCTTCGGTCTCGCCGGAACGGTGCGAGACAACGGCACTGTAGCCGGCCTCATCCGCCATCCTGATCGCCGCCAGGGTTTCGCTCAGCGTGCCGATCTGGTTCGGTTTGATCAGGATCGAGTTGGCAATCTTTTTGTCGATGCCTTCCCTGAAAATGCTGGTATTGGTCACAAACAGGTCATCGCCAACCAGCTGCACGCGGTCAGCCAGCTTGTTGGAGAGTATCTTCCAGCCATCCCAATCAGACTCATCCATGCCGTCCTCGATGGAGATGATGGGATACTGGTCGACCCAGGCGGCAAGGTAGTCGGTGAATTCGGCCGCGCTGAATTCCCTGCCCTCGGAGGCCAGCACGTAGCGCCCGTTGCGGTAGAACTCGGAACTGGCGACATCCAGGCCCAGGTAGATGTCATGGCCCGCCTTGAAGCCGGCCTTGTCGATGGCCTCGAGGATGACCTCGATGGCCTCTTCATTGGAAGACAGGTCCGGGGCAAAACCGCCTTCGTCGCCGACACTCGTATTCAGTCCGCGGCCGCTCAATACCTGCTTCAGCGCATGAAACACCTCCGCACCGTAGCGCACCGCCTCATGCAGGCTGTCCGCACCGACCGGGAGAATCATGAACTCCTGCAGGTCGACGCTGTTGTCGGCATGTGCCCCGCCATTGATGATATTCATCATGGGCACCGGCATCTGCAGGATGCCACTGCCGCCCAGCAGGCGGTACAGACCGATACCCTTGTCGCGGGCCAGCGCCTGCGCATTAGCCAGCGAGACCGCCAGCAGCGCATTGGCACCCAGGCGGCTTTTGTTATCAGTCCCGTCCAGCTCGATCAGCAGGTGGTCGATCTCCTCCTGGTTGCTCGCATCCTTGCCCAGCAGCAGGTCACGGATCTCGCCCTTGATGTGGCCGACGGCCCGGCTGACACCCTTGCCGCCATAGCGGCTGTTGTCGCCGTCACGCAGTTCCACCGCCTCACGGCTACCGGTCGAGGCACCGGACGGTACCGCCGCACGCCCAACGGCACCGGAGGACAGGGTCACCTCGGCCTCGACCGTCGGGTTGCCCCTCGAGTCGAGTATTTCACGTCCTGTTATTTTAGCAATTCCTGACATACGATCTCCAGTATTCAATAACTTGCAACATTATTCTCGAACTAATTTCAATACTGCTCCGGCATGGGAAGCGCCCGGTTACTGCATCAATTCGGTCTCCGGGAAGGGCCGCGCTTTCACCGCAGCGTCGATGGCCTGCAGGGTCTCCAGTAATTCGCGCATGCGCTGCAGGGGCCAGGCATTGGGGCCGTCACTGAGGGCCTTGTCCGGATCGGGGTGTGTCTCCATGAATACGCCGGACACACCACTGGCCACGGCCGCCCGTGCCAACACCGGCACAAACTCGCGCTGACCGCCGGAACGGTCGCCCTGCCCACCCGGCAGCTGGACCGAGTGGGTCGCGTCGAAGACCACCGGCACACCGCAGTTGCGCATGACCGCGAGTGAGCGCATGTCCGACACCAGGTTGTTATATCCGAACGAGGCACCCCGTTCGCACACCATGATCTGCTTGTTTCCAGTCGCCAGCGCCTTGTCGACCACATTCTTCATGTCCCAGGGCGACAGGAACTGGCCCTTCTTGATATTCACCGGCTTGCCCTGGCTGGCGACGGCCTGGATGAAATTGGTCTGCCGGCACAGGAAGGCCGGCGTCTGCAGCACGTCGACGACCGCAGCGACCTCGTCGAGCGGGGTGTCTTCATGCACATCGGTGAGGACCGGCACACCGACCTGCTCCCTGACCTGCTGCAGTATCCGCAGGCCCTCCTCCATGCCGGGGCCGCGGAAGCTCATGTACGACGAGCGGTTGGCCTTGTCATAGGAGGACTTGAAGATAAACGGCACCCCGAGCTTTGCGGTTATCTCCTTCAGCTGGCCGGCGGTATCGATGGCTAGCGCCTCACTCTCGATGACACAGGGACCGGCGATCAGAAAGAGCGGCCGGTCAATACCGGCATTGAATCCACATAGTTCCATTGGGCTAGATTCCAGGTGCAGGGTTGAACAGTTCCGGGATGCCGGCGGCTTCAGGCGTCAGCCTGTGCCACGGCCGGTGCCGGCGCATGCTCGCCCCGATGAAACGCGAGTGCCGCCTTGACATAGCCGGTAAACAGCGGGTGTCCGTCACGCGGAGTCGAGGTGAATTCAGGATGAAACTGGCAACCGACGAACCAGGGATGATCCCTGATCTCGACGACCTCGACCAGATTGCCATCGATTGACACGCCGGACATGACCAGGCCCTTGTCCTCGAGCACCTTGCGGTACTGGTTGTTGAACTCGTAACGGTGACGGTGGCGTTCGACGATCACGTCCTGGTGGTACAGAGCACGGACCAGGCTGTGCTCTGCCAGCTGGCACTTCTGCCCGCCCAGGCGCATGCTGCCGCCCAGATCGGAATCCTCACTGCGTTTTTCCAGCTCGCCGTCTTCACGACTCCACTCGGTAATCAGCGCGATCACCGGATGGGCGGTGTTCCGGACGAACTCTGTTGAGTGCGCCCCTTCCAGCCCGGCCACATGGCGGGCAAACTCGATGACCGCCACCTGCATGCCGAGGCAGATGCCGAGGTAGGGAATCTGGTTCTCGCGTGCAAACCGCACCGCGGCGATCTTGCCTTCCACGCCGCGCTCTCCAAACCCGCCGGGCACCAGGATGGCGTCGGACCCTTCCAGGATGACGACACCCTCCGTCTCGATGTTCTCGGAGTCCACGTAACGGATATTGACGTTGGTGTGGGTACGGATGCCCGCGTGGATCAGGGCCTCGGAAAGCGACTTGTAGGACTCGGTCAGATCGACGTATTTGCCGACCATGGCGATGGTTACGTCATGGGTGCGCTGGGCGCTGTCGCGGTTGACCTGTTCCCATTCGGACAGGTCCGCGGGAGCGGTCTGCAGCTTGAGCTTTTCAACGACGATATCATCGAGCTGCTGCTCGTGCAGCAGCTGGGGAATCTTGTAGATGCTGTCCACGTCGACCGCGGAGATCACTGCGCGTTCCTCCACGTTGGTGAACAGGGCGACCTTGCGGCGCTCGGTGTCCGGCAAGGGGCGGTCTGCGCGGCACAGCAGGATGTCGGGCTGGATACCGATCGAACGCAACTCCTTGACCGAGTGCTGGGTCGGCTTGGTCTTGATTTCACCCGCGGCCGCGATATACGGGACCAGCGTCAGGTGCATGAACAGCGTGCGTTCATGACCGAGCTCCACGCCCATCTGGCGGATCGCCTCCAGGAACGGCAGTGACTCGATGTCACCCACGGTGCCACCGATCTCGACCATGGCGACATCGGCATCACCCGCACCCACCTGGATACAGCGCTTGATTTCATCGGTGATATGCGGGATCACCTGCACCGTGGCACCCAGGTAGTCGCCTCGGCGCTCCTTGCGGATCACGTTTTCATAGATCTGGCCGGTGGTGAAATTATTGTTCTTGCCCATGGTGGTGCGCACGAAGCGTTCGTAGTGACCGAGATCGAGATCGGTCTCCGCACCGTCATCGGTCACGAACACCTCGCCGTGCTGGAACGGACTCATGGTGCCGGGATCGACGTTGATGTAGGGGTCAAGCTTGAGCAGGGTGACCTTGAGACCCCGGGATTCCAGCAACGATCCCAGGGAGGCGGAAGCGATGCCCTTGCCCAGTGAGGACACAACACCGCCGGTAATAAAGATAAATCGGGTCATTAATACTCAGGGAGTTAGGCTGCGGCTCAGCGCCGCAGGACGGGAGTAGACGTTACCAGATCAAGGCCGGCACCTCAATTATTTCAGGGGTGCGCGGGCGTTCTGTGCCAGTGAATCGCGAGTCCCGGCTCGCCCGGTGCGGCGCTGAAGGGATCACAGACCCACAGCCCCGTGACGGCGGCCAGTTCATTGTCAATATAGATCAGCGGAATACGCGCCCTTTCCCAGGGCGGTATCCCGTGCTCCTGAAACAGCTTCTTGAGTGCGTGGTGGTGCCGGCGTCCGGCCGGGCGGCAGCGCTCGCCGCCGCGCCGAAAGCCGACCTGCAGCGCACTGCCGGCCACGGCTGCGGCACGGATCCCTTGCCCTGCTTCCCGGGTCACGCTCAAGGTGCCGCCAGAGCCCGGCAGTGCCAGTGGCCGGGGCAGCTGCCATTCCAGCAGCTCGCCGGGAACTCTGCCCGACAACTGCCCGAGCAGATAGACCTGGTCACGGTAACGCCGCAGCTCATAACCGCCCCAGCGCACGCAGGGCTCGGCATCCGCACGGCTTTCCAGGACGTCATGGACAATCCGTTCGACCACGGCGCTTGATGGTGTCGACCCGCAACGCTGCATGAACCAGTGACGCAGGGCATTGCGCCGGCGCTCCATGGAAAGCCGTTGCAGCCCAGACAGGCGCAGGGCTTCAGTCGTGTCCCCGGCCACTGCCGCCAGATCCTGCGCCGCCAACTGTGCCAGCACCCGGGCCGCCTCCGCGCAGTGCCGTGCACTCCGCGCCAGGGTACTGGACACACCCGGCCAGCGTTCGCGCAGTTCCGGCACGATCCGGTGACGCAGGAAATTACGGTCCAGGCCGGTATCCTGGTTGCTTGGATCATCGATCCAGTCGAGGTCGTTCTCCAGGGCATAGGCCAGCACGTCCTGCCGGCCGCAGTCCAGCAAGGGGCGCAGCAGATGACCGGCACCGAATTCCACCCGTACGGGCATCGCGGCCAGGCCCTTGACTCCGCTGCCGCGCAACAACTGCAGCAGCAGGGTCTCGGCCTGGTCATCCTGGTGTTGCGCCGTCAGCAGGCAGCCCTGCCGAGGCAGCCACTGCTGCAGGGCGGCATAGCGGGCTGTGCGTGCAGCCGCTTCCGGACTCTCTCCTTCGGCAGGGCGCGCATCAACCTGCAGGGAGACAAATGGTACCCCGAGCGTCTTGCAGGCGCTGCGGCAGTACGCTTCCCATTGACCGGCCTCCTCATGCAGGCCGTGATTGACATGCACGGCACCAATCCGGCAGCACAGCGACTCCCTGATCGTCACGAGGGCGTGCAGCAGCACATGGGAATCCATGCCACCACTGTAGGCAACCCAGTAGCACCCGGGTTCGGGGCAGTCGAGCAATTGCTGCTGGAGACGGGTGGGTGAAAACGACATCGGGCTAAGGATCGACCGGTGGTAACCGGTCAGCAGGCGGGATAAAGATCAGCGGTCGGTGAACTCGCCATAGGCCATCAGGCGCTGGTAGCGTGTTACAGACAGCTCAGCGCCGGAGACCGCTCCCAGTTGGTCCAGCTCCTCGACCAGCGCCTTCCTGATTGTCTCTGCCATGGCATCCACATCGCGGTGTGCACCACCCAGCGGTTCCTCAATGATGCGGTCTACCAGTCCGAGTTCCTGCAGGCGCGTTGATGTGATCCCCATCGCCTCGGCAGCCTCCTCTGCCTTTTCAGCACTCTTCCAGAGGATGGACGCACAACCCTCCGGGGAAATCACCGAATAGGTACTGTACTGGAGCATCAGGGTCCGGTCACCGATGCCAATGGCCAGTGCACCACCCGAGCCCCCTTCACCGATAACCGTGCAGATTACCGGTATTTTCAAAGCTGACATCACATAAAGGCTCCTGGCGATGGCCTCGCTCTGGCCACGTTCCTCCGCGCCGATGCCCGGATAGGCGCCCGGGGTGTCGATGAATGTCAGGATCGGCAGCTTGAAACGCTCCGCCATGTCCATCAGTCGCAACGCCTTGCGGTAACCCTCGGGGCGAGGCATGCCGAAATTACGCTGCAGTTTCTCCTTGGTGTCGCGTCCCTTTTGCTGGCCGATGACCATCACCGGGATACCTTCCAGCCGCGCGACCCCGCCGATGATGGCGTGGTCATCGCCGAAGCAGCGGTCACCGTGCAGCTCCTGGAAATCGGTAAATATCCGGATGATGTAGTCCATGGTGTAGGGACGCTGGGGATGACGGGCCAGCTGGGAGATCTGCCAGGGCGTCAGGCCGGAAAAGATCGTCTCTGTCAGTGCCTTGCTTTTTGCCTTGAGCTTGACGATCTCGTCATTGATATTGACGTCCGCATCATCGCCGATGTAGGTCAGCTCATCGATCTTAGCTTCCAGCTCGGCAATGGGCTGCTCGAACTCGAGAAAATTAAGGTTCATGTCATTTTCCAGCCGTTAACATCCTGCCGACAAAGGTACCGTCTACGCCGTGCTGAAACAAGTCAGCTGTATTCGACCAGCACGCGCTCGTTACCGGCCAGTTCCTGCAGACGATGCAGCAGTTCATCGGTAGGATGCACCGTCCACTCGTCCCCCAGTGCGAGCCGCGCCTCGGCGCCACCGCCGAGATAATCGATACAGACCCGGCACTGGCCTTCCCGGAACGGTTTGAGGATATCCGCGAGTGTATGCACGAAACCGTTACCTGCCTGCCCGGCTTCGACACCGACCACCAGGCGCCGCGCATAGGTCTCGCGCGCCTGGTTGATATCATAGATCTCCTGCGCGGTAACCTGGTTGCCGCCCGAATAGTCATCCACGCCCAGCGTGCCCTTGATGACCAGGACCTTGTCCTTTCCGAGCAGTGCCTGATGCCTGTCGAAGACCTCGGAAAACACGCGCACCTCGAGGCGGGCGCTGTCGTCATCCAGTGTCAGGAAGGCGATCTTGCTGCCACGCTGGGTCCGGCGGGTGCGCATTGACATTACCAGGCCGGCGATGATCACGGAACGTTCGGACCCGTCGCCACGCCCCATCGGCAGGCCCGGACCATCGGCGCCGGAGGCTACCAGCTGTGCCAGTTTGGCGCTGGTGATCCGGCTCAACTCCGCCTGGTAGCGCGTGATCGGGTGGCCGGTCAGATACAGGCCCAGCGTTTCCTTCTCGCCCAGCAGTCGCTGTTCATCATCCCATTCCGGCAGCAGCTGCTTGTCCCGCGGCGCGCACACCACCTCGGTGGCCTCACCGAACAGGTCATCCTGGCCGGTGTCCTGGTTGCGGGTGTTCTGTTCGGCCAGTTTCAGCGCCAGTGGCAGGTTGGCCATTTGCGTGGCCCGGCTGTCACCCATGGAGTCCAGCGCACCGGCCCGGATCAGCGCCTCCAGTACGCGGCGGTTGATCTTGCGCAGGTCGGCCCGCTGGCACAGGTTGTCGAGATCGGCAAACTCACCCCGCTCACGGCGTTCGTCCAGCATGGCCTCGATCGCTGCCTGGCCGACGCCCTTGATCGCACCCAGGCCGTAAACGATGGTGTTGTCGGACTGGGTCGTGAAATAGTAGTCGGAGTTATTCACGTCCGGGGGCACAACCTTCAGTTTCATATCGCGGCACTCGGCGACCAGCCGGACGATCTTGTCGGTATTGTCCATGTCCGCCGACAGCACAGCCGCCATGAACGCCGCCGGGTAGTGGGCCTTGAGCCAGGCCGTCTGGTAGGAGATCAGTGCATAGGCGGCGGAATGGCTCTTGTTGAACCCGTAACCGGCGAATTTCTCCATCAGGTCGAAGATATGGCTGGCGACCTTCTCTTCGACACCCCGCTCTAGTGCGCCGTTGAGAAAAATGGCGCGCTGTTTGGCCATATCCCCGGCTTTCTTCTTGCCCATGGCGCGGCGCAGCAGGTCGGCCCCGCCCAGCGAGTAACCGGCAAGCACCTGGGCGATCTGCATTACCTGTTCCTGGTAGAGGATGATCCCGTAGGTCGGCTTGAGGATGGGCTCCAGGTCACGGTGCGGATAACTGACCATTGCACCGTGCTTGCGTTTGATGAAGTCGTCCACCATGCCGGACTGCAATGGCCCGGGACGAAACAGGGCCACCAGCGCCACGATGTCCTCGAAACTGTCCGGCTGCAGGCGCCGGATCAGGTCCTTCATGCCGGACGACTCGAGCTGGAAGACCGCAGTCGTGGCGCAGGCCTTGAGCAGGCAGAAGGTGGCCTGGTCGTTCAGCGGGATACTGCTGATGTCCACGGGCGGCTCAGCGGAGGCCGCACCTGCGGCATTGATGGTCTTCAGCGCACGGTCGATGATCGTCAGGGTGCGCAGGCCAAGAAAGTCGAACTTGACCAGCCCCACGGCCTCCACATCATCCTTGTCGAACTGGCTGACCACCGCGTCACTGCCCTGTTCGCAGTACAGCGGGGTGAAATCGGTCAGCCGCGAGGGCGCGATCACCACCCCGCCGGCATGCTTGCCGGCGTTACGCGCCAGGCCCTCCAGCGACCTCGCCAGGTCGATGACCGCCCTGACATCATCGTCACCCTCATAGAGCTCTTCCAGTGCGGCCTCCTGGTCCAGCGCCTTGTCGAGGGTTATGCCGATCTCGAAGGGAATCAGCTTGGCAATCCGGTCGACAAAACCGTAGGGATGGCCGAGGACGCGGCCGACATCACGCACCACGGCCTTGGCCGCCATGGAACCGTAGGTGATGATCTGCGAGACACGCTCGCGACCGTAGCGTTCCGCCACATAATCAATGACCCGGTCACGGCCGTCCATGCAGAAGTCGACATCGAAGTCGGGCATGGACACACGTTCGGGATTCAGGAAGCGTTCGAACAGCAAGTCGTACTTGATCGGATCCAGGTCGGTAATCAGCAAGGCATAGGCGACCAGGGAACCAGCGCCCGAGCCGCGCCCGGGGCCGACCGGGATGCCATTGTCCTTGGCCCACTTGATGAAGTCGGACACAATCAGGAAATAGCCCGGGAAGCCCATTTCGACGATGACGTTGATTTCGGTCTCCAGGCGTTCCCGGTACTCCTGTTTCAGCGCATCCGGATCAGGCGTCTCCGCCGTGATGATCTCCCTGAAACGTTGCTCCAGCCCTTCCCTGGCCAGGCGGTGGAAATATTCATTAACGGTCATGCCCTGCGGGACCGGAAAATCCGGCAGAAAATTGCGCCCCAGCTCGAGTTCCAGGTTGCAACGCCGCGCGATCTCAATGGTATTCGCGATCGCCTCGGGAATGTCGCTGAACAGTTCCTGCATCTCCTCGGGCGTGCGCAGATATTGCTGATCGGTAAACTCGCGCGAGCGGCGCGGGTCATTCAGTGTCCTCCCCTCGTTGATGCAGACACGCGCCTCATGGGCCCCGAAATCGGTCGCTGCAATGAAATGCACATCATTGGTCGCTACCACCGGCACATCGGCCTCGGCGGCCAGGGCCACGGCGCGGTGCAGGTAGTCCTCTTCACCGGGACGGCCGGTGCGTTGCAACTCCAGGTAGAAGCTGTCAGGGAAAAGGGTTCGCCAGCCGTCCAGCAAGCGGCGCGCCCGCTCGGGCCTGTTCGCCAGCAGGGCCTGGCCAATATCGCCCGCACGCCCACCAGACAGGGCGATCAGCCCGTCGCTGTGGCCGTTCAGCCAGGACTTCTCGAGCACCGGGTGCCCGCGGTGCTGCCCCTCCGTGTAGGTGCGTGAAACCAGTTCCGTCAGGTTCAGGTAGCCCTCATGATGCTGACATAGCAGAACCGCGCGCGCCGGCTGTGTGGTCCCGGGTCCATCCACCACCCACAGGTCCACGCCTACAACGGGTTTGATACCGGCTGCCATGGCGGCCCGGTAGAACTTGACCATGGAAAACAGGTTGCTCTGGTCCGTCACGGCCACCGCCGGCATCCCCATGTCCGCCACTGACCGCGCCAGCTGTGGCACACGTACGGTGCCGTTTGCCAGTGAATATTCGCTATGGACGTGAAGATGAACGAAGGTGGGCTGCATGGGAAAAAAGTGTGGTGCTTTAGCGGCCAGGTTTCAAGCCCCCGCAGGAATTGTTGGTGATTCTAGAAATGTCAATTAATTTATTGTTTTTATTAAATTTTATAAATCATATTCATAGCGGAACTGGGCCAGCAGCGGGACGCACGGCCGACAACCGGTCCCAACCGTGACCCGACCACCGCTGCGGCCCGATTCGGGTTAAAGCCTCGGGGCAAGCGGCCGATACAAGACTGTCGCCCTGCTGCTGCAATTAAACC
>JAOTTU010000001.1 GCA_029864225.1 Gammaproteobacteria bacterium
GTCTTCCAGGTTGATCGGCCTGATCTTGGAAGCGTTGCCGGCGGTACCAAAGATCTCGTAACGGTCCCTGCAGATCTCCTTCATGCCAATCGTGGCGGCCTTAAGGTATTTGCGCGGATCGAAGTTGGAAGGATTGTCGTGCAGGTGCTTGCGGATCGCGCCTGTCGATGCCATGCGCAGGTCAGTATCGATATTCACCTTGCGCACGCCGTGCTTGATGCCTTCCTGGATCTCCTCGACCGGTACCCCGTAGGTCTCACCCATGTCGCCACCGTGCTCGTTGATGATCTTCAACCACTCCTGCGGGACAGAGGAAGAACCGTGCATCACCAGGTGGGTATCGGGAATACGGGCGTGTATTTCCTTGATGCGGTCGATGGCGAGGATGTCACCGGTCGGCGGACGCGTAAACTTGTAGGCGCCATGGCTGGTGCCGATGGCAATCGCGAGCGCATCGACCTTGGTGTCCTCGACAAACTTGGCAGCCTCTTCCGGATCGGTCAGCAGCTGGTCGTGCGACAGGACGCCTTCCGCACCGGAACCATCCTCTTCACCGGCCATGCCGGTTTCCAGCGAACCCAGGCAACCCAGCTCACCTTCAACCGACACACCACATGCGTGCGCCATCTCCACCGTGCGGCGCGTGACGTCGACGTTGTACTCGTAGCTCATCGGGGTCTTCATGTCCTCGCCGAGTGAACCGTCCATCATCACCGAGCTGAAGCCCAGCTGAATCGAACGCTGGCAGACAGCCGGTGAGGCACCGTGGTCCTGGTGCATCACGACCGGGATGTGCGGCCACTGCTCGATAGCCGCCTGGATCAGGTGACGCAGGAAGGGGGCGCCGGCATAGGAACGCGCACCAGCCGAGGCCTGGCAGATCACCGGGCTGTCGGTCTCGTCGGCCGCCTCCATAATGGCGTGCATCTGTTCCATGTTATTGACATTAAAGGCGGGCACGCCATAGCCGTGCTCGGCAGCGTGGTCCAGCAACTGGCGTAAAGATATCAGTGCCATTATTCTCTCCTCAAACTAACAGTTGTGTCGTTGAATTGAATATTCAATTAAATTGCGGATCACATAACCCGCCTGCTCAGAAACTATTGTTCGACTATTTCGTGCTCACCAACCCGGATAATCTTCATGGCATTGGTACCACCCAGCACCCCGGCCAGGTCACCCTTGGTTATGATGACGAGGTCCCCGTCACGCACCGCGCCGCGCCGCATCAGTTCGTCAATCGCCTCCTTGTTGACCTGCGGGTGGTCAGTGGTGGTGACATCAAAGCTCACCGGATAGACACCGCGGTAGAGCGTCACCTTTCTACGTGTCTCGACATGACGCGTCAAGGCAAAAATCGGGATACCGGAGCTGATACGTGACATCCACAGGGGGGTTGCGCCTGACTCGGTCAGCGCCGCAATTGCCTTTACACCCAAATGGTTAGCAGTATATATGGCGGCCTTGGCAATGGCCTCATCGACCCTGCTGAAGCGCACATGGGTGCGCCGCTCCGCTGCCACGGTAGCGCGCTGGCTTTCGGCTCCGGCACAGATACGGTCCATGGCCTCGATCACCTTGGCCGGGTACTTTCCGGTTGCCGTCTCTGCCGAAAGCATCACGGCATCGGTGCCGTCTATCACGGCATTGGCCACGTCGAAGACCTCGGCACGCGTCGGTATCGGGTTCTCGATCATCGACTGCATCATCTGGGTTGCGGTAATCACGACGCGGTCCATCGACCGGGCAACCTGGATGATGCGTTTCTGCACCGCCGGCAATTCCGCATCACCGATTTCAACGCCCAGGTCGCCACGCGCGATCATGACAGCATCGGTCGCCCCGATGATTTCGTCGAGGGCGTCGAGGGCCTCGGCGCGTTCGATCTTGGCCACGATACCCCCGTGACCACCGGCCTCGCGCAGCAGTTCCCGGGCCAGATTGACGTCATCCGCGGAACGCGGAAAGGAAACGGCGACATAATCAGCGCCCATTTTCGCCGCCACCCGGATATCATGGCGGTCCTTGTCCGTGATCGCAGCCGCCGACAGCCCGCCACCCATCCGGTTGATACCCTTGTTGTTCGATAGCTCACCGCCAACCACCACGCGGCACTTGATCTCCGTGCCGACGACCCCCTCCACCCACAGGACCAGGCCGCCGTCATCCAGCAGCAGGGTGTCACCACGGTTGACGTCGTTCGGCAATTCCTTGTAGGCCAGACCCACGCGCTCGTTGGTCCCGGCCGTCGGGTCCAGCGCGGTATCGAGGGTGAAGTGGCTGTCCTTAACCAGATTCACCTTGTTCTCCTGGAACCGCTCGATACGGATCTTCGGGCCCTGCAGGTCGGCCATCACGCCCACCTGATGGCCATGGGCACGGGCCCGGTTGCGCACACTCTCGGCACGCTTGATATGTTCATCGGGATCGCCATGGGAGAAATTGACCCTGACCACATCCATCCCGGCCTGGATCATGTCATCAAGGACCTGCTTTTCATCGGTAGCCGGACCCAGGGTTGCGACGATTTTTGTGCGTCTTGGCATAGAGTGTCAGTTTCTCTTGTTTATAAGACAGTGGCTTGCGCAGTCATGCTGCGGGAACCCGTTGCCAGCTGCCGTAGTCCTTACTGCGCCCGCTCCTCGAGTATGGCAACGGCCGGGAGTTTCTTGCCTTCGAGAAACTCCAGGAAGGCACCACCCCCGGTTGATATATAGGACAGCTTGTCGGCAATATTATATTTATCGACCGCTGCCAGCGTGTCACCGCCACCGGCAATTGAAAAGGCATCCGATTCGGCAATGGCCTCACCCAGGGTCCGGGTGCCCGCGCCGAACTGGTCGAACTCGAACACGCCAACCGGTCCGTTCCAGACGATGGTACCGGCGCTTTTCATCATGTCCGCATAGCGTGCCGCGGTCTCCGGCCCGATGTCGAAGATCATGTCATCATCGGTCACGTCCTCGACCTTCTTGACGACAGCCACGGCGGACTCGGAAAACTCCTTGCCCACCACGACGTCGGTCGGAACCGGTATCTCGCCACCCTTGGCCCTGGCGGCCTCCATCAGGCGCCTGGCTTCGGGGATCAGATCTTCCTCGTAGAGGGATTTGCCGACATTGTGGCCACTGGCGGCAATAAAGGTATTGGCGATGCCGCCGCCGGGAATCAGCTGGTCGACCACATGGGAGAGGGATTCGAGAACGGTGAGCTTGGTCGATACCTTGGAACCGCCGACAATGGCGGCCATGGGGCGTGCCGGGTTGTCCAGTGCCTTGCCCAGCGCCTCGAGTTCACCTGCCAGCAAGGGCCCGGCACAGGCGACCGGCGCAAACCTGGCCACACCATGGGTCGATGCCTGGGCGCGGTGCGCGGTGCCGAAGGCATCCATGACGAAGATGTCGCACAGCGCCGCCATCTTCTTCGACAGCGCCTCGTCGTTACTCATTTCGCCTGCGTTAAAACGGACATTTTCGCAAAGCACGACGTCACCGTCCTTCATCGGGCCGACCCCGTTGATCCAGTCCTTCACCATTTCGACATCCCTGCCGAGCAGGGCCGCCAGATGATCGCCGACCGGTATCATGGAGAACTGCTCGTCATACTCCCCTTCGGTCGGACGGCCCAGGTGGGACATCACCATCACCTTGGCACCGGCCTTCATGGCATGCTCGATGGTCGGGAGACTGGCAAGAATACGCTGGTCACTGGTGACCTTGCCATCCTTGATGGGCACGTTCAGATCCTGGCGGATCAAGACACGTTTGCCGGCGAGATCGAGATCGGTCATCTTGATTACTGACATGACGGCTCCTTAGTAACTATCTCTGTAAAGTCGTGTGCCAAGACAGTGCATGGCCTTGGCAAACGATTCTGCTTGAAGATCACCGGCCTGCATTGCAGGCCGGTGTACTGCTTGGTTCACTTATCTAGCAGGCGGTAGATTTTTCCGGGTACAACGCAGTCACCGGGATTATGTTCCGCTGATTAGGAAACGTGCCGGACCATGCGCAGCATGTTGCAGGTATATCCGTATTCGTTGTCGTACCAGGAAACCACCTTGATGAAAGTGCCATCCAGCGCAATACCGGCACCGGCGTCGAAAATTGACGGCGTAGTCCGGCCACGGAAATCGGTGGAGACCACCTTGTCCTCGGTGTAATCCAGGACGCCGGCGAGGTCACCCGACTTGGCAGCAGACTTCATCGCCGCGCAGATGTCCTCGTAGCTGGCATCCTTGTTCAGCTCTACAGTCAGGTCGACCACGGACACGTCGGAGGTCGGCACGCGGAAGGCCATACCGGTCAGCTTGCCATTCAGCTCCGGCAGCACCACGCCGACAGCCTTGGCGGCGCCGGTGGAAGACGGGATGATGTTTTCCAGGATACCGCGGCCACCGCGCCAGTCTTTCTGGGACGGGCCGTCGACGGTCTTCTGGGTGGCGGTTGCGGCATGCACGGTGGTCATGAGACCACGCTTGATGCCCCACTTGTCGTTAAGCACCTTGGCGACCGGGGCCAGACAGTTGGTGGTGCAGGAGGCGGCGGAAATGATGGCCTGACCTGCATAGGTCTTGTGGTTGACGCCGTAGACAAACATCGGCGTGCCATCCTTGGAAGGCGCAGACTGCACGACCTTTTTGGCACCGGCATCGATATGCTTCTGGCAGGTCTCTTCGGTCAGGAAGAAACCGGTACATTCAATGATGAGGTCAGCGCCGATTTCGCCCCATTTCAGGTTGCCTGGATCACGCTCCGCGGTCAGGCGGATCTTCTTGCCGTTGACGATCAGGTTATTGCCTTTAACCGCAATATCGCCGTCGAAGTTTCCATGCACCGAATCGTACTTCAGCATGTAGGCCAGGTAGTCAGCATCCAGCAGGTCATTGATACCGACAACCTGGATGTCTGAAAAATCCTTTGCTATGGCACGGAATGCCATACGACCGATACGTCCGAAGCCATTGATACCGACTTTAATCGCCATTGAATCTTCTCCTTAAACGTTTTGCTTGATAGTTGATTTACAATTCTGTTGTTTACGGGGAATCGCGCGCTGTTTACAGCAATGCCTCCACCGCCTTGATGACGTTCTCGCTGCTAATGCCGAAGTGCCTGTAGACATCAGCGGCCGGCGCCGACTCGCCGAAGCTGTCGATGCCGATCACCTTGCCGTTGAGCCCGACATACTTGCGCCAGTAATCGGTAACCCCGGCTTCCACTGCAACCCGTGCGGTGACCGCTGCCGGCAGCACGGATTCCTTGTAGGTCGCGTCCTGGGCGTCGAACGCATCGCTCGATGGCATGGAGATCACACGAACCTTTTTGCCCTTTCCTGCCAATGCCGCGGCGGCTTCGATGGCCAAGCCGACCTCGGAACCGGTGCCGATGATGATGGCCTCCGGTGTGCCGTCGCAGTCGGACAGGATATAACCACCACGTTTGATAGCGGCAATCTGCTCCGCCGTGCGCTCCTGGTGCTGGAGATTCTGGCGCGAGAAGATCAGGCAGCTGGGGCCCTCCTTCTTGTCGATCGCGACCTTCCAGGCCACGGCAGATTCGACCGCATCGCAGGGGCGCCAGACAGACATGCGCGGGATCATGCGCAGGGTGGCCGTCTGTTCGACGGCCTGGTGGGTCGGACCGTCCTCGCCCAGACCGATGGAATCATGGGTGTAGACAAAGATGCTATGCACCTTCATCAGTGCCGCCATACGCAGGGCGTTGCGGGCATATTCCGAGAACATCAGGAAGGTCGCGCCGTAAGGGATGAAACCGCCGTGCAGGGCGATGCCGTTCATAATGGCGGACATGCCGAATTCGCGCACACCGTAGTAGATGTAGTTACCGCCGTTGCCCTTGTTGATGTCCTCCGAGCCCGACCAGATGGTCAGGTTGGAACCGGCCAGGTCGGCCGATCCACCCAGCAGTTCCGGCAACATCGGGCCATAGCCATTCAGGCTGTTCTGCGAGGCCTTGCGTGATGCGATGGTCTCGGCCTTGTCATTCACCGCGGCAATGAACTCGGCGGCCTTGCTGTCCCAGTCGGCCGGCAGTTCACCGGCCATACGACGCTCGAACTCGGCGGCCAGATCGGGATGGGCCTCCTTGTAGGGGACAAACCTGGCATTCCACTCCTGTTCCGCCGCGGCACCTTTGACCTTTGCGTTCCAGCCGGCATAGACATCGTCCGGCACCACGAAAGGGGCATGGGGCCAGCCGATGTTTTCTCGCGTGGCGGCGATCTCGTCATCGCCCAGCGGTGCGCCATGGCAGTCATGGGTGCCGGCCATGTTCGGGGCGCCGAAACCGATCACGGTCTTGCAGCAGATCAGGCTGGGCTTGTCGGTCACGGTGCGCGCCTTCTCAATAGCCTGGCGGATGGCTTCCGGATCGTGGCCGTCCACGTCGCGCACCACATGCCACTGGTAGGCCTCGAAACGCGCCGGGGTGTCGTCGGTGAACCAGCCGGTGACATGGCCGTCGATGGAGATTCCATTGTCGTCCCAGAAGGCAATCAGCTTGCCCAGTTTCATGGTGCCGGCCAGCGAGCAGGCCTCGTGGGAGATACCTTCCATCATGCAGCCATCGCCCAGGAACACATAGGTGTGATGGTCGACGATAGTGTGGCCGGGGCGATTGAACTGCACTGCCAGGGTCTTTTCCGCGATCGCCATCCCCACGGCGTTGCTAATGCCCTGACCCAGCGGACCGGTGGTGGTCTCCACTCCGGGGGCATAGCCGTATTCCGGGTGACCCGGTGTCCTGGAGTGCAGCTGACGGAACGACTTGAGGTCGTCGATTCCGAGGTCATAGCCGCTGAGGTGCAGCAGGGAATAGATCAGCATGGAGCCATGGCCGTTGGAAAGCACGAAACGGTCGCGGTCGACCCATTTCGGGTTGGCCGGGTTGTGCACCAGGTAATCGTTCCACAAGACTTCGGCGATGTCCGCCATGCCCATCGGGGCACCGGGGTGGCCTGACTTAGCCTTCTGCACCGCATCCATACTGAGCGCGCGAATTGCATTGGCGAGTTCTTTGCGCTGGGCCATGTTTTCCTCCTGTCGGATTTGAATACTTTAATTCTTGCGCCATTATGATGATGGCGACTCTGGATAGCTCTCGTATGCTCCCGTGAACGGGACCGTCATTGTCACGGGTTCAGTGGCAAAAAAAGCCCCGGGTGCCGATCAGCGCACCGAGGCGTTGTACCACTACTAAATTCGTTGGCTATTGTCGGGAAACCGTTCCCGATGCAGACCTGACATTCATCCCTGAATGACGAAGCGCGCTATTTTCCCCTAGTTTGTGCCACACGGCAAGAGCCGATATCGTCCCCATCGCAGCAAAATGCCAATACTTTATTGCTGCATAACAATAACTTATAAAGAGGCGCTGTTCAGATGCCAGCGGGCCCTTCGCGCCACTTGATGGAGCAGCCGATAGCGGGGATCTGCTCCTCGGGGCCGCGTCCGGTCTCCGCCACCTGGCGCATTGCCTCGAACAGGTCGCGACGCGCATCCGCCGCTGCCGTCTGCTTGCGGCTGGCGTCCAGGCGGCCCCGGTACTGCAACTCCAACTCACTGTTATATCCGAAGAAATCCGGGGTACACACGGCGCCATAGGCCTTGGCCACGGCCTGCGATTCGTCCCACAGGTAGGGAAAGGGGAAATCGTAGTCGCGCGCCACCGCCTGCATGTTCTCAAAGCTGTCTTCCGGATAGAGGGCCGGGTCATTGGACATGATCGCGGCGCTGTTGATGCCCAGGTCGCGCAGTTCCCGGGTGTCCCGCACCAGGCGCTCGCGCACCGCCTTGACGTAGGGGCAGTGATTGCAGATGAACATGACCAGCAGGCCGCGCGGGCCGCGGCACTCTTCCAGGCTCCAGACCTTGCCATCCACACCGGGGAGGGAAAAGTCCGGGGCGGGTTTGCCGAATTCACACACGGGGGTTTCCAGACTGACCATAGCGCACCTCATCCTTATGTAGTGGTATTGGGCTACTCTAAGAGAATTCCGCAACAGATGAAAATATCACCCACGTAAGGTAGACTTCGCTGTTTGGCCATCTTATATATCGAGAATCATGTATAACTTTCATACCTTTACATCTGAATCGGTTTCCGAGGGGCATCCCGACAAGGTCGCCGACCAGATCTCGGACGCCGTCCTCGACGCCATTCTTGAACAGGACCCCAAGGCGCGTGTGGCCTGCGAGACCATGGTCAAGACCGGCATGGTTATCATAGCCGGCGAGGTTACCACCTCGGCCTGGGTCGACCTGGAAGGGATCGTGCGCAGCACCGTGCGCACTATCGGCTACAACAGTTCGGACATCGGTTTTGACTGGGAGTCCTGCGCCGTACTCAATGCCATTGGCAAGCAGTCCCCCGACATTGCCATGGGGGTGGATGAAGGCGAGGACCACGAACAGGGCGCCGGTGACCAGGGCCTGATGTTCGGCTATGCCTCCAGCGAGACCGACGTACTGATGCCGGCACCGATCACCTACGCGCACCGTCTGGTGCAGCGCCAGGCCGAGGTACGCAAGAACGGCACCCTGCCGTGGCTGCGTCCGGATGCCAAGAGCCAGGTCACCTTCCGTTACGAGGACGCCCGCCCGGCGGGCATCGAAGCGGTGGTGCTCTCCACCCAGCACAGCCCTGAGCTGGAACTGAAGACCATCCGCGAGGCGGTCATGGACGAAATCATCCTGCCGGTATTGCCGGCGGAATGGATCGGCAAGGACACGCGCTTCTTCATCAATCCGACCGGTCGTTTTGTCATCGGCGGCCCGATGGGCGACTGCGGGCTGACCGGCCGCAAGATCATCGTCGACACCTACGGCGGCATGGCCCGCCATGGCGGTGGGGCCTTCTCGGGCAAGGATCCCAGCAAGGTCGACCGTTCTGCCGCCTATGCCGCACGCTATGTGGCCAAGAATATCGTCGCCGCCGGTCTGGCCGAACGCTGTGAAATCCAGCTCTCCTACGCCATCGGCGTGGCCGAGCCCACCTCGATCAGCGTCAACACCTTTGGTACCGGCGAACTGGAAGAAACCGGCCTGGAGGCACTGATCCGCGAACACTTCGACCTGCGCCCGCGCGGGCTGGTCGCCATGCTGGACCTGCTCAGGCCGATCTACCGGGACACCGCGGCCTACGGTCACTTCGGTCGCGAGAACGAGCAGTTCACCTGGGAACAGACCAACCTGGCCGAGGCCCTGCGTGATGCCGCTGGCCTGAAACCCAAAGAAAACATCGCTTGATCCAATAAATGAGGGACACCATGAGTATGCAGCCCGCTGAGAACCTGAGCCCGGACCACAAGATCGCCGACATCGGCCTGACCGACTGGGGCCGCAAGGAAATCGCCATTGCCGAAACCGAGATGCCAGGCCTGATGGCGTTGCGCGACAAGTACGGCAAGGACAAACCCCTGAAGGGCGCACGCATCGCGGGCAGCCTGCACATGACCATTCAGACGGCGGTGCTCATCGAGACCCTGATGGAACTCGGCGCCGAGGTGCGCTGGGCCTCCTGCAACATCTTTTCCACCCAGGACCATGCCGCTGCCGCCATTGCCGCGCGCGGCATCCCGGTCTTCGCCTACAAGGGCGAGTCGCTGGATGAATACTGGCAGTTCACTCACCGGATCATGGAGTGGGACGACGGCGGCACGCCCAACATGATCCTGGATGATGGCGGCGACGCCACCCTGCTGATCATACTGGGTTCCAGGGCCGAACAGGATCCGACGGTGCTCGACAATCCGACCAGCGAGGAAGAAATAGCATTCTACAACAGCATCAAGGCGCGCCTTGCCGAGCAACCCGGCTGGTACTCGAATATCCTCAAGAACATTCGCGGCGTTACCGAAGAAACCACCACCGGCGTACACCGTCTCTACCAGATGCAGGAACGCGGCGAGTTGCCATTCCCTGCCATCAACGTCAATGATTCGGTCACCAAGAGCAAGTTCGACAACCTCTATGGCTGCCGCGAATCACTGGTCGACGGCATCAAGCGGGCCACCGACGTGATGATTGCCGGCAAGATCGCGCTGGTCATCGGTTACGGGGACGTCGGCAAGGGGTGCGCGCAGTCACTGCGCGGGCTCGGCTGCACCGTGTGGGTCAGCGAGATCGATCCGATCTGCGCCATGCAGGCCGCCATGGAAGGCTACCGCGTGGTCACCGTGGAGGAGGCCGCCGACAAGGCCAACATTTTCGTCACCGCGACCGGCAACTATCACGTCATCAACCACGACCACATGGTGAAAATGCCGGACCAGGCCATTGTCTGCAACATCGGTCATTTCGACAACGAGATCAGTGTCGCCAGCCTCAAGGACTACCAGTGGGAGAACATCAAGCCACAGGTCGACCACATCATCTTCCCGGACGGCAAGCGGATCATCCTGCTCGCCGAGGGTCGCCTGGTGAACCTCGGCTGTGCGACCGGGCACCCCAGCTTCGTCATGTCCAACAGCTTCACCAACCAGACCCTGGCGCAGATGGAACTGTGGAACAACAAGGCTGACTATGCGAACCGCGTCTACACCCTGCCCAAGATACTGGACGAGGAAGTGGCCCGCCTGCACCTCGACAAGATCGGCGTGCACCTCACCCGCCTGTCGCAGGAACAGGCCGATTACATAGACGTGCCGGTAGACGGCCCGTACAAACCGGAACATTACCGGTACTGATACACACCATTCACCGCAAAGGCGCAAAGGGCGCAAAGAAACCCTTTGAGTAAACGCCTACTCGAATAGTGTTTGCCAAGTCCGCTTTGCACCAGCGGCGGCAGACACCCGGGAATGCGGGTGAAATGTATTATCTTTCCTTTGCGCCTTTGCGGTGAAAATATTGTCAATTCGGTAGCCGATGCAAAACACATCCCAGATATACAGCTTCGAGTTCTTCCCGCCCAAGACCGCGGACGGCCTTGCCAAGCTGGAGCACACCAGCAGGGTGCTCGCCAACCTGAAACCGCGCTTCTTCTCGGTGACCTTCGGCGCAGGCGGGTCAACGCGCGACCTGACCTGCGAGGTCGTGGTCGATATCCATGAAAAATCCGGTATAGAGGTCGCCCCGCACATCTCCTGCATCAGCTCGACGCAGGAGAATATCCGCGAGATGCTGCAGGCCTACCAGGAGAAGGGCATCAACCATCTCGTGGCTCTCCGCGGCGACATGCCCTCGGGTATGGCCGAGGCCGGTGAATTCCGTCATGCCAATGAACTGGTCGAGTTCATTCGCGCCGAGACCGGCGATCACTTTCACATCGAGGTGGCCGCCTACCCGGAATACCATCCCCAGTCGATCAGCCCCGACCGGGACCTGGCGAACTTCAAACGCAAGGTGGAGGCCGGCGCCAACAGCGCGATCACCCAGTACTTCTACAACGCGGACGCCTACTTCCACTTTGTCGAGCGCTGCGAACAGGCCGGCATCCACCTGCCCATCGTGCCGGGCATCATGCCGATCACGAATTACCACCAGCTGGCGCGCTTTTCGGACGCCTGCGGCGCAGAGATCCCGCGCTGGATCCGCAAGCGCCTGGAAAGTTTTGGCGAGAACCTCGAAGCGATCCGCAACTTCGGTGAAGACGTAGTGACAGCCTTGTGCGCCCGGCTGCTGGAGAACGGCGCCCCCGGCCTGCACTTCTATACCCTCAACCGCGCCGAACCGGCGCTTGCCATCTGGAAGAACCTCGGCCTAAGCCCGGACCAGTAAAAAAACGAAAACATTCTTCACCGCAGAGACGCGGAGAGCGCAGAGAATATTATTGCAAAAACACAGATCCGGCGGATGGCAATTAGACGGAACGTAGTTTCATACACCGTCAACCGCTGTATTTGCACCCATGTTTTACAATCAAGCTGATTTGGTGTTTTTTACACTATTTGTGCTTTTCTCAGCGCCCTCTGCGTCTCTGCGGTAAGTAGATATTGACCTTTGCGTCCTTTGCGTCCTTGCGGTGAGCTGGATTTCCTATACATCGAAAAACCGTCAACGGTAGAATCAATCCATGTCGAACGCCGATCTCGTCAAGCGCGACCTCTCGGTTCTGTGGCACCCGTGCACGCAGATGAAAGACCACGAGTGGCTGCCCGTCATTCCCGTGCGCAGCGGGAAGGGTGTGTGGCTCGAGGACTTCGAGGGCAAGCGCTACCTCGATGCCATCAGTTCCTGGTGGGTGAACCTGTTCGGACACAGCAACCCGCGCATCAATGCGGCTTTGGCAGAGCAGGCCGACACCCTGGAACACGTGCTACTGGCCGGCTTCACCCACGAGACCGTGATCGAGCTTTCCGAGCGCCTGGTGGAAATCACACCGCCGGGACTGGATCGCTGTTTCTACGCCGACAACGGTTCATCGGCCGTCGAGGTGGCGCTCAAGATGAGCTTTCATGCATGGCTGAACCAGGGCAAACCGGGCAAGACCCGCTTCGTCACCCTGGAAAACAGCTACCACGGCGAGACCCTGGGCGCACTGGCAGTCGGCAATGTGGAACTCTACAAGCAGACCTACAGCCCGTTGCTGATGGACACCATCAGCGTACCATCACCCGACTGCTACCGGCGCGAACCGGGGGAGAGCTGGCACGACTACAGCGTACGCCGCTTCGAGGACATGGAAAGCACGCTGGCACAGCATGCGGACGAAATCTGCGCGGTGATCATTGAACCCCTGGTGCAGTGTGCCGGCAGCATGCGCATGTATGACCCCGTCTATCTCAAGCTGCTGCGCGCAGCCTGTGACCGCCACGGGGTGCACCTGATCGCCGACGAGATCGCCGTTGGCATGGGGCGCACCGGGACACTGTTTGCCTGCGAACAGGCTGGTATCACGCCGGACTTCATGTGCCTCTCCAAAGGCCTGACCGGGGGCTACCTGCCGCTCTCCGTGGTGCTCACGCGCAACAGCATCTATGACTTGTTCTATGATGATTACAGGAAACTGAACGCCTTCCTGCATTCCCACAGCTACACCGGCAATCCGCTGGGCTGCCGTGCAGCACTGGCAACACTGGACATCTTCAGGGACGACAACGTGATCGAGGCAAACAAACAGCTGGCCGCTGTCATGCGCGCTGCAAGCGCATGCTTCCGGGAACACCCGCACGTGGACGAGGTCCGCCAGACCGGGATGATACTGGCTATCGAAATGGTAAAGGACAGGAACTCCCGGGAACCCTATCCCTGGGAGGAAAGGCGTGGCCTCATGGTCTACCGGCACGGACTCGAGAACGGCGTGTTGCTGCGCCCGCTGGGCAACGTCATCTACTTCATGCCGCCCTACGTCATAACGCCTGATGAAATCCGCCTGCTCGCCGATGTCGCCTACCAGGGCATCCAGGTGGCCACCGCCAGCTGACAACACGCGATGCACATACCGAGAATTCTGCTCAGGGAACCGCTCGCCACAGGCAAGATCCTGGTGCTCGATGAGCAGCCGGCTCACCATGTCAGGCGCGTCCTGCGACTGCGTCTCGGCGCCGCCCTGAGGGTGTTTGATGGACAGGGCTCTGAACACGAGGCCATCCTGCACAAGATCGATCGCACCCAGGTGATGATCGAGATCGGCGCGACAATCGCCAGCATTGCCGAGCCTCCGCATGCGATCACCCTGGCACAGGGGATCCCGCGCGGTGACAGGATGGACTTTACCCTGCAGAAGGCCGTTGAGTTGGGCATTTCCACGATTCAACCCATGTGGATGCAGCGCAGCCGCAAAAAACTGGATGAAACGCAAATGCAGAAACGCACACGGCACTGGCAAGGGGTGCTGATCAGCGCCTGCGAGCAAAGCGGTCGGGCCACGCTGCCGGAACTGCTGGCGCCGGCCGATTACCACCGCTGGCTGGGTTCAGACCGGGTCGATGGGCTACACATCATGCTCCACCCTGACGGCGAATACACGTTGCCTGAGCTGGAGCGGCCACGGGGCAGGATAGTGCTCCTGGTCGGGCCGGAAGGCGGGATCAGCAGCGAAGAAACAACACTGGCAACACAATCCGGCTTCTTCAGCGTCAGGCTGGGGCCGCGCATACTGCGGACCGAGACTGCCGCCATGGCGGCCCTGGCTGGAATGCAGGCATTGTGGGGGGACTATCGAACCAGCGGCTGACACTAGCCGGGCAGGATGACGGCTTCAGGCCGCAGTTTCCCAGTATTGTTCCACCAGCCCCTGGATGTAATCGAGATCCGGGATCACTGCCTGCTCGCGGCCGATGAAGACCCGGCATTGCAATGCCTCCAGGCCACACGCCTCAACCTCATCGACGAGGTTATTGCTGAACTGGAGCGGGCGCGGTAATCCCGCAGTAACGACTGCATAGAACTGCAGTGCACTGTCAGGGCGAACTGAATTGATGATCATCAGACGCGAGTAGACCAGGTTGGCCGGCACCGGATAATCACACAACAACTCGATCGAGATCAACGGCAGGGTCTGGCCACGCCAGCTGATACTGCCAAGCATCCACTCCGGCATGTCCGAGCGCTCATCCGGGACCCGGTAGTAGCCAACCTCCGCAACCGCCGCGTTTGGCAGCAGCATATTCGCATCCCGCAAGGGGACCCAGAGACTGCGCACTTGTTCCGTTATGCCCTTCATCCGCTCAATGCCTCCCGATCCATAACCGGCATACCGATCAGCCGCTGGATCGTATTCAACAATTGATGTTCCTGGTAGGGCTTGCCCAGATACTCATTGACGCCGATCTGTGCTGCACGCTCCCGGTGCTTGTCACCCGTTCGCGAGGTGACCATGGTGATCGGAATATGCCTGAAGCGTTCCTCGTTACGCATGTGCGACGCCAGTTCGAAACCGTCCATGCGCGGCATCTCGATATCGAGCAGCATGATGTCAGGGACGCATTCCTGCAGCTGGCTAATGGCATCGAGCCCGTCCCGGGCCGTCACCACACTGAACCCTTGCCGTTCCAGCAACCGGGTCGTGACCTTGCGCACCGTGATCGAGTCATCAACCACCATCACCACCAGCTTGCCGCGCCCGCCGTCCCGGGATACCCGCCCGACAGAGCGCGGCCTGCTGCCGGCACGCACCACGGCTGCCAGGTCCAGTATCAGAACGACGCGCCCGTCACCCAGGATCGTGGCCCCCGATACCCCGTTAACTGTGCTGAGTTGCACGCCCAGCGGCTTGACAACGATTTCACGGTTTCCGATCAGCGCCTCCACCTGCAGGGCAATTCGTTTACCGCCAATGCGGGTCAGCAGCACCGGCACACGTCCCTGCAGGGATGCAAGATCCATGGTGCGCCGGTTCAGTAATGTTGCGAGATGCTGTAGCTGGTAGTGGTTGCCGGCGTACTCGAAGGTCGTGCCCGGCATCTCGTAACAGGCCGCGAGTTCCTCGGCGCCCACACGGGTCACACCCTCGATGCCGCCGAGCGGGATACAATAGGTGTCGTCACCCGCCTTGACCAGCAGCGCCTGGTTGAGCGCCAGGGTATACGGCAGCCGCACGGTGAATACACTGCCCACGCCCGGGCTGGACTCGATCAGTAATGATCCGCCGAGTTGTTTGACCTCGCTGTTGACGACATCCATGCCAACGCCGCGTCCCGATAGCTGTGTTACCTCGTTGGCAGTGCTGAAACCCGTCTGCAGGATGAACTGCATGATCTCGAAGTCCGACAGGTCCGAGGCATCTGCAATCAGGCCCCGTTCGACTGCCCGCTCATGGATCGCATCGCGGTTGAGTCCCTTGCCGTCGTCGGCAATGCGCAGCACGATCTCCGGGCCCTCCCTGTGCAACGCAATCTTGATAGTTCCCGTCTCGGGCTTGCCTGCCTTCTTGCGCTCACCGGGCATCTCGATGCCATGGTCCACGGCATTGCGCAGCATGTGCTCCAGTGGCGCGACGATCCTGTCCACCAAGGTGCGATCCATCTCGCTTTCCGCACCCTCGAGCCTGAGTTCGACCTGTTTGCCCAGCTCCTGGGCAGACTGACGCACCACACGGCGCAAGCGCGGTGCGAGTCCAGCAAACGGGATCATACGCGTCCGTAACAGGTCTTCCTGCAGGCTGGTGTTGACGCGCGACTGCTGCAACAACAGCGTCTCGGCCTCGCGTGTCGTGCCTGCCAGCAACTCCTGGATACTGTGCAGGTCACTGATACTCTCCATCAGTGAGCGCGACAACTGCTGCAGGTTTGAATAACGGTCCATCTCCAGCGGGTCAAAGTCCTGATTGCGGTCGCTGGACTCCTGTTCGTAGCGTGACAGGATCTGGGTTTCCGTTTCGATCTCCAGCTGACGCAGCTTGTCGCGCAGGCGGGTGGTGGTCTGCTCCAGCTCCGTCAGGTTGAACCGGTATGCACCGACCTGCTGTTCCAGCCTTGACCTGTAAATACTCATCTCACCGGCATTGTTGACCAGGTCATCGAGCAGGCTGGCCTGCACGCGCACCTGCTCACCACGTACACGCGAGGACTTGCGCCGCTCCACGCGCCGCGGCATGACCTCCCCCTCCACCGCAGTGTCGGTCTGCAAGGCCTGTATCACTGCCTGCTCCGCGGCCTCTGCATCGCTGACTGCATCCGCTTCCGGCTCCGCAGCAGGCGCGCGCTCGAAACACGTTTCCAGCTCCGCCTCCCGGGACTCGTTCTGGACCACGTCCCGCACCTCGACTTCGTCAGCTTCGATCCCGAAGTTGCCCAGGGCGGCCTGCAACTCCTCGATGTCAGCCGGCAGCTTCCGTGCCTTGACCTGATCGAGCAGGTTGGCCAACTGGTCATGTGCCTCCTGCAGATGTGCAAACAGGTGCTGTGACGCACCGACATGCCCGTCAACGACCCGGGTCACCAGCGACTCGATGCCGTGACTCAGATTGCCGATAGCGCAAATGTCCAACATGCGCGCCCCGCCCTTGAGTGTGTGCAGCTGACGCTGGAATTCACCGATCAACCGGGTATTGCCCGGCTCCTTTGACCAGGCACGCAGCGTCGTCTCGCTGCTGTCGATGATTTCACCTGCCTCTTCCAGAAAAACCTCCAGCAGCTCCGGATCCAGGTCCGCATAGGGGTCGGCTGCCGCTGCGGCCGCAGCATCGACGCCAGCTTTTTGCCGTTCACCGGGCTGCGCTTGCCCGGCCTGGCGTTCGTCCTGCTGCAAACCAGCGATGCGTTCCCGCAACGACTGCAGCCCGGCGGCGTCAAACGATTTGTCCGGCAGTCTCCCGACAAGTTCGGCCATGGTCACGACGCATGCCTGCAGGACGCCAAGGGCGACATCACTGACCGGCTCCCGGGCCTCGCGCAACCCGGCGAAATGGACATACAGATCCTCGGCCAAATCCCGGATGGATTCCACATCCGCTGAATCAGCGATGCCGGACAGGGTATGCAGGGCGCGATACAGGGGTTCTGATACCATGCAGGGCTCACGCGCCTGTTCGCAGGTATCGATGAAAGCACTGATTGCACCGAGGTGGTCGCGGCACTCGCGCGCAAGGATTTCGATGAATTCCGGCTCCGCTTCCTGCTCCACCTGAGCAAGCGTAGGCACGTCATTTCGGGAATCGCCGGCATCAGGGCCGCTGACGGCGGCATCCGTCCCGGCTTGTGCAGCGCCCTCATCCGCGGGTATCTGCAGTGCCGGTGTAGCAGGTTCACCTCGGACCAGGCTGTCAGCACCCGCCATCAGCGCGCGATAATCGCTTGCCGGCTCACTCCCGTCAGCCAGCTCGGCAATCAGCCCGGACATGGCCGCGGGGACTTGCTCGAGCAGCGCAAGGTGATCCGGGCCGACCTCGATGGAGCCGTCGATTATGCGCTTCAGAAGGTCCTCGATGGCCCAAGCAAATTCACCGATCCGCAGGGCGCCGGCCGTGCGGCCACTGCCCTTCAGGGTATGGAAGGACCGACGTATGTCCTCCAGTTCATCCAGGTTGTCCGGATTCCCGATCCATGCGGGCAGCCTGTCCGCAATCGAAACCCGCTCCTCGCTTGCCTCTTCCAGAAAGATCTCGACGATCTCCGGGTCGGCGTCCGCGGCAAGCACCGGCAGTTCCGCCAGCGGATTCGCGGCACCGGACACACCAGCGGCAAGCGCCTCTACCGGCTGCGCAACTGTCCGTTCATACTGTCCCGCCGCTAGTATCTCCGCGCCAGGGTATGCCTGTGCCCGGGCAACCAGGTCATTGATATCCAGCTCCGCTGGCGGACCGCCCGTGACCTGCGCGAGCAGCTGCACCAAAGCCAGGCGCGCGTCCAGCAACAGGGCATCCAGCCCCTCGCTGTAGTCCACGGCGCCATCCATCAGCCGGTTGAGCAGCTGCTCGAAGGCCAAGGCAAAATCACCCAGCAGCAGAGCTCCGACCATGCGTCCATTACCCTTTAGCGAGTGAAACGCCCGCTGGATTGATTCCAGGGCATCCGTATCGCCGGGGTTGGCAGACCATTGTGGTATCAGCTGCACAAGGCCTTGCAGTGTTTCTTCCGCCTCTTCGACGAAGATATCGAGGATTTCCCGGTCCACGTCTGTGCCTATGACCTGGGGTTCCGTGATCACCGGCACCTCTGCCACGACTACCGGACAGACAGCCGACTCGGTCTCCTCGCCGCGCAGCCTGGCCAGGCTCAGTTCCGCGACATCTAGCACCATGCCGCCGTAAAGCGGGTTTCTATCCAACTCCTCGACAAAATATTCGATACTGCAAATGGCATCGGCCAGGCTGTCCAGCTGGGCATCCGTGGGCAACTGTGCAGCCTGCAACAGGCCTTGCGAGACATAGTCGCCGATCTGCTGCACCAGCACGGCGGCCCGCTCCTGCCCTGCAAGCTGCAAACCACCCTTGATCCGGTCGAGCAACTGCGCGACCGAGTCGAGCCCGGCAGCTTGTTGCGGTGCGCGGATGTAGTCATCGATAGCTTCCTTTGCCTGCGCCATGTCCGCAACCACCGCGTGCATCACTGCACTGACCCCGTGGCGGTAGGCATACTCCCCGTTGCCCCGCGGCTGCACGAGTCCCGGCTCACCACCCTGGATTCCATCGAGTGCCGTCTCGACGACAATCATGGCCTGTGCCACGTCCATCAGCAGCGGCTCGTCGACCGACTGGCGACCTTCGCCCAGGGCGCGAAGTCGCTGCCCCTGTTCTGCCAACACCTGGCTGGCTTCATCCAGGCCGATCATGTCGACGCTGTTGCCCAGCGCGTGGATTTTGTCCGCGATCGGCACCAGTTCCGCCGGGTCTTGCATACCCGCACGGATGAAATCATCCAGCTGTTCCTGAATCTCCTCGAGCGCAGCCCCGGCCGCAGTCGCGGCCGTGTCCAGCAGTTCGCCGCTGCGCCCGGCCAGGCCTTCGCTCGCAGCGCCGACAGCAACTGCCGACTGGCCGGTGATCCCGCAGGTCTGCCTGATATCAACCGGACAGTCCGCGCTGCAGTCCGCCTGAATAATATGGAACAACAAGTCGCACAACAGGTCTGCGGGGATGGACTCGGAAAACGCGGGTTCACCGACCTCGATCAGGCGCTTGATCTGGCGATCGATCTGTCCGCATGTCTGCTTGATTTCGGTTGAGTCCTGCGCTCCCAGCTCCATCAGGCTCTCAATGAGGCCGCCACTGAACCACCAGAGCCGGGCCGATGCCTCAATTACCGAGGCCTGCTGCAGGCTCGCCAGGACTGCACGCAATTCCTGTAGTCCCTGGTGCGCTTCCGCGCCCCGGTACCATTGCAGCAGGCCGGACTGGAAGCGTGGCCGCAGGTTACGGGCCAGTTCCTGCACAGTGTTCTGCCCGGTCGTCTTGTCCGGGTTGTAAACCGAAGGCGGCAGCGAACTGGTCAGGTCCGGATGAAACATGAATCTCTCGGACAACGGACCGATACCACGCACCGCACGCAATTCATTGATGATCGGCAGCAATACGGCCGGGACCTCGTGCCGACCGTTGTCGAGCCGCGACAGGTAATCCGGCAACTGCAGGAGCGCCTGCATCAGGATCTCGAGGCCGGCCTCCCGGGGATTGACCCGTGCCTGGATCAGGGCATCAACGACACCCTCCATTTCCACGGTCAGTTGGTCCGCAGCAGTCAATTCAATCATCTGCAGGGATCCACGCGCCTGGTGCAGATGGGCCATACAATCCAGCAGGCAATCCGGGTCCGTGGGATTTTCGGCATAGCCCTGCAGACACACACGCGCATGCTGCAGAGTCTCGGTCAGCGCCTGCCGGACCCGGCCCAGCATGCTGAAATCGACTGCCTCACTCATAGGGTTTCCCGGGCTGTACCGATCACTTTTATGACTGCGGAAGTTTGAAACCGGCAACCGATTTGCCGAGATCTTGTGCCAGCCGGCTGAGTTCATCGATGGACCTCGAGGTGTGGTCCGCGCCCGTGGATGTTTGCGTGGTTATGTCCTGGATACCGTTCATGGTCTTCGATATCTCCGCCGCGGCACCGGCCTGCTGCCGGGCAGCGCCAGAGATGGTCTGAATCAGATCGGCCAGCTGCTCGGATACATTCTCGATCTCTTCCAGCGCACCGCCGGCATCTTCCGCCAGCTGCGCACCATTGACCACACCCGTGGTGCTCTTCTCCATGGAAATGACCGCTTCGTTGGTATCGGCCTGAATGGTCTTGACCAGCGCCTCGATCTGCTTGGTTGCATTGGCGGAACGTTCGGCCAGGCGCTGGACCTCGTCCGCGACCACTGCGAAGCCGCGTCCCGCCTCGCCCGCCATGGCCGCCTGTATCGAGGCATTGAGGGCAAGGATATTCGTCTGTTCAGCGATATCGTTGATCAGCTCGACAATATCGCCAATCTCCTGCGAGCTCTCACCCAGCCGCTTGATCCGTTTCGATGTCTCCTGGATATGCTCGCGAATCGTGTCCATACCTTCCATGGTGCGCTTCACGGCATTGCCGCCCTTCTTGGCGATCTCGACTGACTGCATTGCAACCTTGGAGGACTCGCTGGCATCGCTGGACACCTCGTTCAGGGAGGCCGCCATCTTGTTGATGGCAGAGCCGGCCGAGGTAATATCACTGGACTGCTGCATGCTTGCCGCCGATAACTGTTGTGCGATGTTTTCGGTCTCGTGCACGGAGGAAGACATCTGCTTGGCCGTATCGTTGATGGTCTTAACCAGGCCGCGCAGCGAGTCAACCGTCACATTGATCGAGTCGGCAATCGCACCCGTATAATCCTCGGTGATCGTGGCACGCACCGTCAGGTCACCCTCCGCCAGGGCCCCCATTTCGTCCAGCAGGCGCTGGATGGCTTCCTGGGTACGGGCATTTTCACCTGCCACTACCTTGTTGCTGCGACGCTGGGTGCGCATGGTTTCGATGCCGATCCAGAGGAGCACCAGCAGCACGACGGCAGCGAGCAGGTAGACCAGCTCCGTAGACAGCAGACGACTGCCCACCGAAACGGTATAGGCGTCCTTGAGACCAGTTGTCGCCGCGTAGAGTTGCTCATGCTGAGCGGCAAGCGCGCCGAGCGCACCCTGGATGCCTGCCAGTTCGGCACTGTTGTCGGCAACCACGCCGGCATGCTCCTTGACCTGGCTGAACAGCGTGGACATCTTGCGCAACTGTGCCTGCGCCGAGTCGCTATTCACGGACTGGATACCATTAGTGCCATTGATCAGGCCGGCAAGCACACGGCCGAATTCCCGGGTGTCGGCCGCAAAGCCAATGGCGGCCGCCTGTGCGTCGGCGCCACTCACCAGTCTGTTTATAGTGTTGACCATTCTCTCGCCAAGAACGGACTGGCGGCTGGCATGACCGACCTGGGAGGCACTGGCCCCGTTCTTCACCAGGCTGCCCACCACACTCTCATTGAGTTCGATGATCTGCGGCATGACATCATTGATGACCTTTGCCACCTCGGCCACGGACATGATCAAAGCCTGTTCTTCGATGATCAGTGCAACACCCTGGTCAAAGGCGTCCCAGCTGGACCGCAAGCGCGTGTAGGCCTCGGGCAGGCCAGTGCCACCGGTAAGCTGGCGGTGCTCGAACTTGCCGCGCTGCTCATCGAGCAGCTGGCGGAAGTGCTCTCTTGACCTGGCCAGCCATTCGAAGGCCTGATGATTGCCGCTGATGGCAGACTCGACATTCGCCGCCATACGCTGTGACAGCACCTGCTGTTCACCGAACGCAACAAGATTTTGCTGATCAGTCTCCGCCTGTTTGCTGACGTGAACAAAGATACCCACCAGCGCACAGGCAGCGAATAACATGGTAAATACCAGAAACTTTATCCAGTTACTGGAACCCGGCGACCCTACATCGAATAGTGCTTTCATGGCCTGTCTCCTGACAGATTTATCTCCAACTCGAATAACTTCATTGCCGGCGAACGGACTGTCCGGCGCATTCAATCAGACCGCGGCCTGCAAAAATTGCGGCGCCTCAACCAGGGTGAACAGACTGATCAGCCCCCACTCGTAACCACCGGCACGATAGCTGTGGCTGACATATTCCCGGAACACCTCATCGGGATATGCCACGTCGACACGCGCCTCTTCCGGGAAATGCTTGAGACCGAATACCTCGTCCACGACCAGGCCGGAGTAGATACCCTGGTATTCAACTACCAGCACACGGGTTCGATAGGTGATCTCGCTGCCGCTCCCGCTCAAGTACCTGTTCAGGTCCACCACCGGCAGCAACTTGCCACGAATATTCGCGACACCGCACACCCATGAACGGGTATTCGGAACCACCGTCATCTCCGGATAGGTAAGTATTTCAACCACCTCGCCCAACGCCGTGACCAAACGATTGCCACTCACCCGGAATCCGACACTGGACAATGCGTCACCGGACTCGAGTTTCTGCGGGAGGCTGGCCGCGGACAGCTGGCAACGCACCCCAATCTCCTTGAGGATTGCTGCAGGATCGATAATCGTGACGGCAGACATTGCGTGCAGCGACCCTAACCCGCAAGCGTTTCACTGATGGTGTTCAGCAGCGCGCCTTCATCGACAGGCTTGGTGACATAGTCCCGCGCGCCCTGACGCATTCCCCAGGCACGGTCCACTTGCTGGTCCTTGCGGGTCACCAGGATCACCGGGATTGCAGAGGTCTCCGGATCGGAACCCAGTTCCCGCAGCGCCTGGAATCCGTTCATCTCCGGCATCACCACATCCATCAGGATGAGATCGGGTTTGAACAGCCGCGCCACTTCGATACCCTCGTTGCCGGTTTCCGCTGTCAGCGTTTGGTAGCCGTTTTTTTCCAGCATCACCTGCAACAGGTAGGTGTCCGTGGGGGAATCATCGACGATCATTATTTGGGTCATCGCGGTTCTCTCGTCACTGGTTGGGGGGCAAATCTCATGTCTTGGCAGGATTGCTGTCGCGGGCTGGCGCTCAGCCGGTACTGCCACCGTAGTGTTGGATGACGGCCAGCAGTTCTTCCCGGGTGAACGGCTTGGTGATGAAGTGATCCGATCCCACAACGCGCCCGCGGGCACGATCAAACAGTCCGTCCTTGCTGGACAACATCACCACCGGGGTATGGCGGAATACCCGGTGATGCTTGATCAGTGCACAGGTCTGGTACCCGTCCAGGCGCGGCATCATGACATCCAGGAAGATCAAATCCGGTTCGTGGTCGGCGATCTTGCTGAGCGCCTCGAAACCGTCCACGGCCATCACCACCTCGAAGCCCTCCTTCCTGAGCAGTGTCTCGGCACTGCGACGGATGGTCTTGCTGTCATCGATGACCATGACCGTGAATGCCCGGATCGCGCCGGGGCTGGCGGACGGCGCCGGGGCCATCTCGTAATCGCTTGTCTGTACTCCGCTACGCATCAGATATCTACTTGTTTTTAATGTTAAACATTGAATTTCAACGGCTCTGCCACCGCACCCCTTGCAGCCTCCGCCCGGCATCGATTACGCACCGCTGGCGAATTGGTTACTATTGGCCTTTAACTACAACGATTTATCGTCCATCCGCCAGCAAACTTTATTTAGCGCCCCCAGCGGGAACCAATAGCGGGAACTACGTCACATGACGATCAAACTAGGGGTGGTGATGGATCCGATCGAGTCCATCAACTTCCATAAGGACAGCACCCTGGCCATGCTGCTGGCCGCCCGCGCGCGCGGCTGGGAGCTGTACTACATGGAGCAGGCCGACCTGTTCCTGCAGGACGATAACTGCCTGGCGCAGATGTGCGCCCTCGAGGTGCACAACGACGCGGACCGCTGGTTTGAACGTGGCGAGGCCGGGATCCGCCCGCTGGCAACGCTGGATGTGGTGCTGATGCGCAAGGACCCGCCGGTGGAGATGGAATACCTGTACACCACCTTCCTGCTGGAACGCGCCGAGGCGGAGGGTGCGCTGGTGGTGAACCCCCCTGCCGCACTGCGCAATGCCAGCGAAAAGCTCTACACCGCGTGGTTCCGGGAGTGCTGCCCGCCAACCCGCGTCAGCCGCAACATGGACCGGCTCAGGGAATTCCTGGGGGAGCACGGCGACATCGTGGTGAAGCCGCTGAACGGCATGGGCGGCGCCTCCGTGTTCCGGGTCCGGCGTGACGATCCCAATGTCAACGTGATTTTGGAAACCATCACCGACAACGGCAAGCGTTCGGCCATGGCACAGCGTTTTATCCCGGAAATCGTTCAGGGCGACAAGCGTATCCTGATGATCGATGGTGAACCCTTCCCGCAGGCACTGGCGCGCATCCCGGCGGCCGGCGAGACGCGCGGCAACCTGGCGGCCGGCGGCACCGGCAAGGGCGTGGAACTGAGCGACAGGGACCGCTGGATCTGCGCACAGGTCGGTCCGGCGCTGCGCGAGCAGGGCCTTCTGTTCGTCGGACTGGACGTGATCGGCGATTACCTGACCGAGATCAATGTCACCAGCCCGACCTGCATCCGGGAGCTCGACAAGCTCTACCAGGCCGATATCGCCGGCCAGCTGATGGATGCCATCCAGCAGCGTATCGTCTAACCCCATGCCACCACTTGCCCTGCTTTACCGGCACCCGCTGTTACGCGCCCTGACCCTGACACTGACGTGCCTGCTGGCTGCCTGCAGCCGGGGAGACGACCCCGTCTACCGTGACCAGTTCTTCGCCTTCGGTACGCTGATCGACCTCAGCTTTTATGATGTCGAGACGGCCCGTGCGGAGCAGGCCAGCCAGGCACTGGAACAGGCCTTCACGCAAATGCACACCGACTGGCACGCCTGGCAGCCGGGGGCCTTGCAACAGGTGAATGCACGCTTGGCCGAACAAGGCCAGGCAACCGGTGATCCTGCCATCGCGGCCCTGATCCAGGAGGCCAACCGCTTGTCGCTGCTGAGCAACGGCCTGTTCAACCCGGTGATCGGCCGACTGGTGGCGCTGTGGGGTTTCCATAGCGATGAACCGCCACAGGGCCCGCCACCGGCCGGGGAGCGGATCAGGCAGCTGGTCGAACAGGCCCCCACCAGCGCCGATGTCCACGTGGACGGCCTGCAGATCAGCGGCCACAACCCGGCCGTGCGCTACGATCTCGGGGCCTTTGCCAAGGGCTATGCCATCGACCGCGGCATCCAGCAGCTGCGCGAGCTGGGCATCACAAATGCCATCATCAATGCCGGCGGCGACCTCCGCGGCATCGGCCGTCATGGTGAGCGTCCCTGGCGCATCGGCATCCGCGACCCGCGCAAACCGGGGGTCCTGGCCGCCGTTGAACTGGCTGCCGACGAGAGCGTGTTCACTTCGGGCGACTATGAGCGCTTTTATGAATATGAAGGCCAGCGCTATCACCATATTATCGACCCGCGCAGCGGCTACCCGGCCAGCGCTACCGTCTCGGCCACCGTCATTCACCCGCTGGCCGCCACCGCCGATGCCGCGGCTACGGCGCTGTTCGTCGCCGGCCCGGACGACTGGCCGGCGATTGCCCGGCAGCTGGGGGTGGGCTATGTCATGCTGGTTGATCGTGAGGGCAGAATTCACATGAACCCGGCCATGAAGGCACGGCTGGTGTTCGAGTCCGAACCGGATACTATCGTCATGAGTGACGCATTATGATGACACGCGCTGACTGGGTGCTGATGGTGATAGCGCTCTGCGCCCTGCCGCTGCTGTACCTGCACCTCTGGACCCCGCAGGACGCCTACTGGGATGTTGGCGATACGAGGGCAGGAGCCCGAGGTAGTGCGAAGCAGGAGCCAGAGCCGAGTGCAACGCATGGAGCAGTTGCCGATTCGGCCACCGGGCTGCGCATCCAGATCGCCGCTGCAGCCGCGACCATCACACCCCTGACGCCGGACCGCCAAGTGCAGGTTACCGGGCCCATCGGTGAAAGCACAATCGAGATCCGGGCGGGACAGGCGCGCTTTCTCAGCTCACCCTGCCCGGGGCAGGTCTGCGTGCACAGCGGCTGGCTCCGGGAGGCCGGTCAACTGGCCGCCTGCCTGCCCAATCGCATCAGTATCCAGTTGCTGGGCAGCCGGCCACGCTTCGATGCGATTAATTTTTAGGGAATGCGTGGTGTGATGCCTGATGCAGATACAGACAACAGCTGAAGACCAGCGCATCGCCTGGCTGGCCGCCCTCGCGATCACCATCCACATCCTGGAAAGTGCCTTCCCCTCACCCCTGCCCGGCATAAAACCGGGTCTGGCCAATGTCATCACCATCGTGGTCCTGATTCAGTTCGGCTGGCGCAGCGCCGCCTGGGTGAGTCTGTTGCGGGTGCTGTGTGGCAGCCTGCTTCTGGGGACCTTTCTCACGCCGACATTTCTGCTTAGCCTGAGCGGGGCCGTCTGCAGCATAGGCATTCTCTGGCTGGCCGGCCGTCTCCCGGGCAGGGGCTTCGGCCCGGTCGGATTCAGCCTGCTGGCCGCGCTGGCACACACGGCCGGCCAGTTCACCATCGCCTGGCTCCTGTTCATACCGCACCCGGCCTTGTGGCGCCTGTTCCCGGTTCTGCTGACCGCCGCACTGCTGTTCGGGACAGTCAGCGGTATAATCGCGGGAGAAATCTCAAACCGGCAACGACAATGCACTACCTGAACTCCTCCGCGCTGGACGCCGGGCCGGTCACCACCACCGACCGGCTCGCCCTGACGCTGTTCTTTGCAGTCGTGCTGCACGCCATGATTATCCTCGGCATCACTTTCGGCATCCCTGACGACGAACCGCCGGAAAACACGCTGCCGACACTGGACATCACTGTCGCCAATCGGCGCACGCCCCCCCCGGAAGAGGCTGAGTACCTGGCCCAAACCAGCCAGGACGGGGGTGGCAATATCGCTGAAAAGGTGCGTCCGCAACAAGCGCTGCCGGAACTGGCGCCGGCACAAACAAAACCGCAGCAACCTGCACCCGCCCCCACCCAGGTGGTGACCGCGGAACGCTCCGAAACCCGTATCACCCAGGACAAAACGCAGGTCCCGGAAACCGATCCAGAGGACCTGTCGGCCAGCGAACTGATTGAACGCAGCCTGGAGATGGTCAACCTCAGCGAGCAGATCAGCGAATCGATGCAGGCCTATGCGCGACGTCCCCGCCAGGTCTTTGTGTCGGCGCGCACCCGCGAGTTCAAATACGCCAACTATATGACTGAATGGGTGCGCAAGGTGGAACGCGTGGGCAACCTGAACTACCCGGACGTCGCTCGCCGCGAGGGGCTGTCGGGCAAGCTGTTGCTGGATGTGGCGCTGAACCCGGACGGTACGGTACGCAATATCAGCGTGCTGCGCCCCTCCGGGCATGCCGTCATCGACGAGGCCGCCATCCGCATCGTGCATCTGGCCGCCCCCTTCCCGCCCTTCCCTGCTGACATACGCAAGGAGGCGGACGTCCTGCATGTCACCCGCACCTGGGAATTCTCCACTACCAATCGCCTGCAGAGCCGCTGAGCGCTGCCACGGCCCGGTGGCCACAAGACTTGCTGGCGACTGCCCCTGTGTCCGATACTAGGGTTATGGACACCTTTGATTCACTCAACAATCACTTCCTCATTGCAATGCCCGCATTGTCGGACCCCAATTTCCATCACACCGCCACCTATATCTGCGAACATAACGATGAGGGGGCCCTGGGTCTGATCATCAACCGGCCGACGGACCTGCGGCTCGGCGAGATCCTCGCGCACATGGGCATCGAAGCGACCACCGATGAAATTGCCGCACAGCCCGTCTACCTGGGCGGCCCGGTGCAGAATGATCGCGGCTTCGTGCTGCACCAGCCGGTAGGCAACTGGGAGGCGACGCTCAAGGTCACGCAGGACACCGCCATCACCTCGTCACGCGACATCCTCGATGCCATTGCCCGCGGGGAAGGTCCCGAGAAGATATTCATCACCCTGGGCTATGCCGGCTGGGGTGCTGGACAACTTGAGCATGAGCTTGCCGAAAACGCCTGGTTGAGCGGCCCCGCCGATTCCCGCATCGTGTTCGACACACCCTACGAACAACGCTGGGAAGCCGCCGCCGGCCTCATCGGCGTCGATCTCAAGCTGCTGTCCGGCGAGGCCGGGCATGCCTGAAAGTGTTTTATTTCCAGGCCAGCCGCCGGTTAAACTGCCGGCCGGATAGTCTTGCGGACCCTGCTCGGATTTGACTTCGGCCTGCAGCGAATCGGCGTCGCCGTTGGCCAGGAAATCACCGGGACCGCCACGGCGCTCAGGACGGTTACAGCAGTCGACGGCAAACCTGACTGGAAAACACTCTCCGAGCTGGTACAGACATGGCAACCCGATGCCCTGGTCGTCGGCCTGCCGCTGCACGCCGACGCCAGCGTAGCGGGCATCACACAGGCGGTGAAACGCTTTATACGGCAGCTCGAGGGGCGCTTCCATCTGCCGGTATACTGCATGGATGAAAGACTGAGTTCACAGGCGGCAAAGGATTTGCGCGGCCACCACCAGCAGGAGCTGGCCGGCAAGGGCCTCGATGCTGTCGCTGCGCGGATTATCCTGCAGGACTGGCTGGAAACACACAACGGGAACGCATGAACGAAATCGACAACATTCCCGGAATGCTCGACAACATGGCGCATGAACTGGCGGAGCTGCTGAAAAAGGGCAACCGTGACAACCCGGCCATGGTCGGCATCCACACCGGCGGCGTGTGGGTCGCGGAGCAGCTGCACCGGAAACTCGGGTTAAGTGACCCCCTCGGCAGCCTGGATATCTCGTTCTACCGCGACGACTTCACCCGAATTGGCATGAATCCGGTAGTACGGCCTTCGCAGCTACCGTTCGGCATCGACGACCGCCACATCATCCTGGTTGACGACGTCCTGCATACCGGCCGCACCATTCGCGCGGCCATGAATGAACTGTTCGATTACGGTCGCCCGGCATCCATCCTGCTGGCCACACTGGTGGAACGTGACGGCCGGGAACTGCCGGTTCAGGCCAACGTGGTCGGCAGCCACATCCGGCTGAGCGCCACGCAACACATCAAGCTGCTGGGTCCCGACCCCCTAAGGCTGGAAATCAAGCAGGAATCATGAGCACTGCCAGCCTGCAACTCGACGCGCACGGACGACTGAAGCATTTCCTGTCCATCGAGGGACTCAATAACCAACTGCTTATCGATATCCTCGACACGGCGGAGTCATTTGCCGGGGTCACCGAACAAACCGTCAAGAAGGTGCCGCTGTTGCGTGGCAAGACCATCGTCAACCTGTTCTTCGAGGCCAGCACGCGCACCAGGACGACTTTCGAACTGGCCGCCAAGCGGCTGTCGGCCGATGTGCTGAACATCAATATCACCCAGTCCAGCGCCGTCAAGGGCGAGACCCTGCTGGACACGCTGCGCAACCTGGAGGCCATGCATGTCGACATGTTCGTGGTTCGCCATACCGACAGCGGTGCGGCCCACTTTATTGCCAACCACGCCGCGCCCCACGTCAGTGTCATCAATGCGGGTGACGGCCGGCATGCACACCCGACCCAGGCTCTGCTGGACATATTCACCATCCGCCGCGTCAAGGGACCGGACTTCGGCCGACTGCGTGTAGCCATTGTCGGGGATATCCTGCATTCGCGCGTGGCGCGCTCGCAGATTCATGCCCTGAACCTGCTCAATACCGGGGATATCCGGATTGTCGCACCCAAAACGCTGGTGCCCGCCTACGCGGAATCACTGGGAGTACATGTCTATCATGACCTGGAAGCCGGCATCGAGGCCGCGGATGTAATTATCATGCTGCGCCTGCAGCGCGAACGCATGCAGGGTGCGTTGCTGCCCAGCGAGCATGAATACTACGAACTGTTCGGAGTGACTGAAGAGAAACTCGCCGTTGCCAGCCCCGATGTCACCATTATGCATCCGGGACCCATCAACCGCGGGGTGGAAATGGACTCCGAGGTCGCCGACGGGTCACACTCGGTCATCCTGGAACAGGTGACCCACGGCATTGCCGTGCGCATGGCGGTTATGTCCATGGCCATGCACCACCAGAAAAAAGTCACACAATAGACTCATGATGACAAGCAGCACACAGCATCCGGACCGTATCCGCATCAGTGGCGGTCGCGTCATCGACCCGGCCAATAACCTGGACGCCGTACTCGACGTGTTTGTGGCCGACGGCAACATCGCGGCTGTCGGGACGCCGCCGGATGGCTTTATTGCGGACCACGAAATCGATGCCAGCGGCCGCATCGTCTGCCCGGGACTGGTTGACCTGTGTGCCCGCACCCGCGAACCCGGACAGGAACACAAGGCGACCATTGCCTCGGAGTCGCTGGCCGCGGCCAGCGGCGGCATCACCACTCTGTGCTGCCCTCCGGACACCTACCCCGTGGTCGAGACGCCGGCCGATATCGAACTCATCCGGCTGCGGGCCGAGGCCGCCGGCAAAGCCCGCGTCGTGACCCTGGGGGCGCTGACCCGGGGGCTGGACGGCGAGTATTTGAGCGAAATGGCGGCACTCAAGAAAGCAGGTTGTGTCGGCGTCAGCAATGCCCTGCGCCCGCTGGCCAACACCCAGGTGCTGCGGCGCGCGCTCGAATACGCCGCCACCTTCGACCTGACCGTATTCCTCTATGCCGATGACCACTGGCTGTCGGCCAATGGCTGCGCCCATGAGGGCAAGGTCGCCACGCGCATGGGCCTGCCGGGAATACCCCAGGCGGCCGAAACCGCAGCGATTGCTCGCGACCTGGCGCTGGTCGAACAGACCGGTGTACGGGCGCACTTCTGCCGGTTGAGCACGGCACGGGCCGCGCACATGGTGGCCCGCGCCCAGTTCGACGGCCTGCCGGTCACGGCGGATGTTGCCATCCCCTACCTGTACCTGACCGAGATCGATATCCGCGAGTTTGACAGCAACTGCCATGTCATCCCGCCCCTGCGCACCACCGAAGACCGCCAGCGGCTGCGCGATGCCGTGCAGCGCGGGATCTTCTCGGCCATTTGCTCGGACCATCAACCCCATGATCCGGACGCGAAACTCAGACCGTTCCCTTCAACCGAGCCCGGCATCTCGGGCCTCGACACCCTGCTGCCACTGGGGTTGCGGCTGGTCGATGAACAGGTCATGAAACTGGGCGAACTGATACACCGCCTGACGGCGGGACCTGCGCGCATCCTGGGGCTGCCCGGCGGGACCCTGGCGGTCGGCAGCGCAGCGGATATCTGTATCTTCGATCCTGAATTGACCTGGCTACTCGACCCATCGACCATCAAAAGCCATGGGCACAACACACCGTTCATGGGCTGGGAACTGAAAGGCCGCGCCACCCACACCCTGCTGGCTGGCCGGCTGGTCCACACGCTGTAAGCAGCTACTGCTGCAGAGATCCTGACACCACCCATGCCGGCACCCGCATACAAACCACACCGCAGCACGCTGTTTGTCGAGGATGCGCTGATACTCTCGCATGAACGCTACCCCGCAAACCAGTTCGTGCTGCGCGTTGCGGCACCGCAGTGCGCGGAACATGCCCTGCCCGGCAGCTTCGCGCACATCCAGTGCGCGGCCGCACTGCCAATGCGTCGGCCCCTGTCGATCATGCGCGTCGATGCCGATCAGGGTTGGGTTGAATTTCTCTACAAGGATGTCGGACTCGGCACCCACGCACTGGGGAGCCGTAAAGAGGGGGAAACCATCAACCTGATCGGCCCGATCGGTACGCCCTTCAGCACCGACCGGACACGGCCACGCACCCTGTTGCTTGGCGGTGGCGTGGGCATCCCGCCGATGGTGTTTCTCGCCGACCGGCTGCGCGCGGACACACACTGGCAACCGCTGGTGCTGATGGGCTCGGAAGTCCCATTCCCGTTTTCCGCACGACCGTCACGGTTCCTGGTCCCGGGGATCCCGAAGGGTGTTATTGCGGCGATGCCACTGCTGGATGACTGGGGCGTCCCCAGCAGGCTGGCCAGCCTGCAGGGCTACCCCGGGTGCTTCGAGGGTTATATCACCGCTCTGGCACGCAGCTGGCTGGACTCGCTGAGCGCGGCGAAACGTGACGAGGTCAGCGTTTACGCCTGTGGGCCCCAGCCGATGCTGGTGGCCGCGGCACGTCTGGCAGGGGACTATGGTCTGCCCTGCCAGGTCTCACTGGAGGAATACATGGCCTGCGCGGTGGGCGGTTGTGCCGGCTGCACCGTCAGGCTGGTAACACCCGACGGCCCCGCCATGAAACGCGTGTGCGTGGACGGGCCCGTGTTCGATGCCACGCTGATCGACTGGTGAACATCCGCAGCCGCTAGTCTTCCTCGAGCAACGAGATGCCGTCCATCGCGGCGGCGTACTGATCGACATCCCCCTTGTCCAGCTTGACCATGAGGCGCACCTCGTTGGCCGAGTCGGCATAGTGCAGGGCATCGTCGTAGGTGATCTCGCCGGCCTTGTACAGCTCGAACAGCGCCTGGTCGAAGGTGATCATGCCCTGCTGGCGTGACTGCTTCATCAGCTCCTTGAGCTTGTGTATCTCACCCTTGAGGACCAGGTCACGCACCAGCGGTGTACCCAGCAGGATCTCCACACATACCCGGCGGCCCTTGCCATCGGCGCGCGGGATCAGCTGCTGCGCCAGGAACGCCTTCAGGTTCATCGACAGATCCATGAACAGCTGGGCCCGACGTTCCTCAGGGAAGAAGTTGACAATGCGGTCCATGGCCTGGTTGGCGTTATTGGCATGCAGGGTCGCCAGACACAGGTGCCCGGTCTCGGCAAAGGCAATGGCGTGGTTCATGGTTTCCCGATCACGGATCTCCCCGATCAGGATAACGTCCGGCGCCTGCCGCAGGGTGTTCTTCAGCGCCACCTCGTAAGACTCGGTATCGATGCTGACCTCACGCTGGGTGATAACGCAACCCTTGTGCTCGTGCACGAACTCGATCGGGTCCTCGATGGTGATGATATGGCCGGAACCTTGTTCATTGCGGTAGCCGATCATGGCGGCAAGCGAGGTGGACTTGCCGGTGCCGGTCGCGCCGATGAAGACGATCAGGCCACGCTTGGTCATCGACAGGTTCTTCAGGATCGGCGGCAGCTGCAGTTCCTCGATCGTGGGGATATAGGATTCGATGCGCCGCAACACGATGCCGACATGGTTCATTTGATAGAAGGCGCTGGCACGGAAACGGCCCACACCCTCCTCGTTGACCGCGAAGTTGCACTCGTGGGTCGCACTGAATTCCTCGCGCTGGGTCGGCGACATCATGTTGTACACCATCTCCGCAACTTCATCGGGAGTCAACGGATTCTGGGTGATCGGGCGGATACGCCCGTCCACCTTCATACTGGGCGGCAGACCCACGGTAATGAACAGGTCTGAGGCCTTTTTTTCCGCCGCCAGCTTCAATAATGAGGATACATCCATAGCTGTTACCTCTCTGATGAATTACTAGAACGTTTCCTTGTTGACTGCCTTGGCGCGTGCGTCCTGCTTACTGATCAGACCGCGCGCCAGCAGGTCCTGCAGGTACTGGTCCAGCGTGATCATGCCGGCGGCCTGGCCGGTCTGGATGGCGGAGTACATCTGCGCCACCTTGTCCTCGCGGATCAGGTTACGGATCGCCGGTGTACCGATCATGATCTCCCAGCCCGCGATACGGCCGCCGCCGATCTTCTTCATCAGGGTCTGGGCAATGACTGCGCGCAGCGATTCCGACAGCATGGAACGCACCATGGTCTTTTCCGCCGCGGGAAACACATCGATGACGCGGTCAATGGTCTTGGCCGCCGAGGTCGTATGCAGGGTGCCGAACACCAGGTGCCCGGTCTCGGCCGCGGTCAGCGCCAGGCGGATGGTCTCCAGGTCGCGCATTTCGCCGACCAGGATGATATCCGGGTCCTCTCGCAAGGCGGAGCGCAGCGCCTCGTTGAAGCCGAGTGTGTCGCGATGCACCTCGCGCTGGTTGACGAGGCACTTCTTGCTTTCGTGGACGAACTCGATCGGGTCTTCGATAGTCAGGATATGGGCGTAATTCTTTTCATTAACGTAGTCGATCATCGCCGCCAGCGTGGTCGACTTGCCCGAACCGGTCGGCCCGGTCACCAGCACCAGGCCACGCGGGTTGTCGGCAATTTTCTTGAAGCTCAAGGGGGTACCCAGGTCTTCAAGGGTCAGGATATCCGAGGGAATGGTACGGAAAACCGCACCGGCACCCCGATTGTGGTTGAAGGCGTTGACTCGAAACCGGGCAAGGTCGGGGATCTCGAAAGAGAAGTCCGTCTCCAGGAATTCCTCGTAGTCCTTGCGCTGCTTGTCGTTCATGATGTCGTAGACAAGCCCGTGCACTGTCTTGTGTTCCAGCGCCGGCACATTGATCTTGCGCATGTCGCCATCCACCCGGATCATCGGCGGCAGTCCGGCAGACAAATGCAGGTCTGACGCACCATTTTTGACACTGAAAGTAAGCAACTCAGCTATATCCATGCCTGCTCCCTTGGGTTTGTATGCTAGTCAATGGTTATCGACTGGACTTCCGGATACTTTATCACTGCCTGAAACCGGTAAATGCGAGACCGGACAGCCGGAACCGGACGCTGCGGGCACCCCTCCAGGGACATTGTTTGCGGTCACGCCCGGCTGCTGCAAGTCAATCACCCGAGTATGCCGAAATACAACGATATAGCAAGTCACAGCTGTGCCCGGGATATGTGTCACTGGCACCGTGGCCTGGCGCATGACGGCTTGTCCTGCGCCACTTCGATCATGTATTGTCAAAACCATGAGTAACACGAGACTCGCGTTTATCGGTGGCGGAAACATGGCACGCAGCCTGGTCGGCGGCCTGATCGCGGATGGCTGGAAACCCGAGTTGATCTGCGTTGCCGATCCCGATGCACAGCAGATGAAAAGACTGGCAGCCAAGTTCCCGATCGTTACCACGCAGGACAACCGGGTGGCGGTGGAACAGTCCGATGCCGTGGTGCTGGCGGTTAAACCACAAATCATCGCGCAGGTGGCCCGTGAACTGGCCCAGGTGGTCAGCAGGCAGCGGCCGCTCATCATCTCGATCGCCGCCGGCATTCGTGAAACCGCCTTGCGCAACTGGCTCGGCGAAGACACCGCCATCGTTCGCGCCATGCCGAATACACCGGCACTGGTACAGAGCGGTGCCACCGCCCTGTATGCCAACCCCCGGGTCAGCGATGACCAGCGCAACCTGGCCGAGTCCATCCTGCGCGCAGTCGGCCTGGCCCTCTGGGTCAAGGACGAGTCCCTGATGGATGCCGTTACGGCGCTCTCGGGCAGCGGGCCGGCCTACTTCTTCCTGTTCATGGAGGCCCTGCAATCCGCCGGAAAACAGCTTGGCCTGCCCGAGGAGACCGCGCGCCTGCTGACCCTGCAGACCGCCTTCGGCGCCTCCAAGATGGCGCTCGAGAGCAGCGATGATGCCGCCACCCTGCGGCGCCGGGTGACCTCTCCCGGCGGGACCACGGAACGCGCCATCGAGGTGCTGCAGCAACATGATTTCGAGACTATAGTGCGGCAGGCCGTGGAGGCCGCGGCCGAGCGCTCGCGGGAGCTTGCCAGCGAATTCGGCAAGGACTGATGCAGGGCAGCTACTTCACCAATCCGCTGGAATTTGTGATCAGCACGCTGTTCAGCCTGTATATCCTGGCCATCATGCTGCGCTTTCTGCTCGGTGCCTTCCGGGCCGATTTCTATAATCCCGCCAGCCAGTTCCTGGTCCGCATCACCAACCCACTGCTGGTGCCACTGCGCAAGGTCATCCCCAGTATCGGCAAATTCGATAGCGCCGCCCTACTGCTTATGCTGATCCTGCAGATCATCTCGCTGGTGCTGGTGCTGGCCCTGCGCGGTGGCGGCATCCCGGTGGGGGCAGTGCTGTTGTCCAGTATCGCGGAACTGGTCTCGCTGATGATCAATGTCTTTATCTTCGCCATCATCATCCAGGTCATCCTCAGCTGGGTAAACCCGGGCAGCTACAACCCGGTAAGCTCACTGCTTTACAGCCTGACCAGCCCGGTACTGCGGCCTATACAGCGGCTCATCCCCCCGATATCCGGCATTGACCTGTCACCTCTGGTTGCACTGCTCGGCCTGCAGGTCCTGAGGATGCTGGTACTGCCGCTACTGGCCTAGTCGTTCTCAGCCGGGTTGCCGGCAAGGCCCTGCAAATACTGCCTTGGCGTGATGATTGGGCTATAGTTAGTCTTAAGAAGCTATGACGGGAGGTAAGAATGAGTCTGAAAAAAATCTGCATGCCCTGGCTATTGGGACTGATGCTCGCTGTCATCTCACCGCTCGGCCAAGCGGAAAACTCGAAGGACTTTGGTGAGTATGTTGTCCATTACAATGCATTGTCCACTGACATGCTCCCGCCACAGGTGGCACGCGAATACCGCATCACGCGCAGCAAGAACCGCGGCATGATCAACATCACGGTACTGCGCAAAGTGCTGGGTAGCCCGGGGCAGCCGGTGCATGCCCATACCCAGGTGTCGGCCATGAACCTTGCCGGGCAGGGCCGCACGATTCACATGCGCGAGGTGCGCGAAGGCAATGCCATCTACTACATCGGTGAATTCAGGGTCACCAACGAGGAAACTCTGAAGTTCGATGTGCGCGTGCGGCCCCAGGGTACCCAGGAATATCTCCAGGCCGAGTTCAGCCAGGACTTCTATACCCAGTAGGCCCTGCGCGGTATCGTGCAATACGCCCGGTGCGCACGAGCCCGGGCGTTTTTGCATGCACCCTGGCATGCCTTCCACACACACAGCAGAACACATGCAGCGCACAAAAATCATAGCCAGTCCGCAATGAAGTCCGGCAAGCAGACACTGGGTAACTGGCTTGCCGCCGCCTCCGTCTACATGCAGCCACGCGTGGTCGGCATGATCTTCCTCGGCTTTGCCGCCGGGCTGCCTTTCCTGCTGGTATTCTCCACCCTCTCCGCCTGGCTGCGGGATGAGGGCATCGCACGCACCACCATCGGATTCTTCAGCTGGATCGGCATCACCTACTCCATCAAGTTCTTCTGGGCACCGGTGGTCGACCGGCTGCCCCTGCCGCTGCTGACCCGGTTGCTGGGTAAGCGCCGCTCCTGGCTGCTGCTCGCGCAGTTGACAATCGCCGTCGGGCTCGCGGGCATGGCCCTGACCGACCCGCATACCGATCTGACACGCATCGCCGGGTTCGCGCTGCTGGTTGCCTTCGGTTCTGCCACGCAGGACATCACCGTTGATGCCTATCGCATCGAGGCAGTCGACCAGCGGCTGCAGGGTGCCATGGCAGCCACCTATGTACTCGGCTACCGGATTGCACTGCTGGCCGCCGGAGCCGGCGCCTTCTACATCGCCGCGGCAGCTTCCTGGTCGATGGCCTACCTGGTCATGGCGGCGCTGATGGCTGTCGGTATCGCTACCACTCTGGTGATCCGCGAACCGGCACACCGTATTGACCAGCGCACCCTTGAACTGGAGGCGCGCCTGGAATCATGTGTCGGCGCAGGCACCAGGGACAGCGTCTATACGCGCCTCGCGGCCTGGTTCTCCGATGCGGTCATCAGTCCATTCGTGGATTTCTTCCAGCGCAACGGGGCACTGGCGATTGTCATCCTGCTGCTGGTCGGGTCCTACAAGCTCAGCGACATCACCATGGGTGTCATGGCGAACCCCTTCTATCTCGACCTGGGCTTCAGCAAGACCGATATCGCCAATGTCACCAAGCTGTTCGGTTTCTTTATGACCATCGCCGGCGCCGGACTGGGCGGCATCCTGGTGGTACGCTATGGCATCATGCGCCCGCTGCTCGCGGGGGCGATACTGATCGCGGCAACCAACCTGCTGTTCGTCTGGCTGGCCCTCAGCGAGCCGCACCTGACCACGCTGGCCATCGTCATCAGCGCAGACAACCTCAGTGGCGGACTGGCGACAGCGGCCTTCATCGCCTACCTGTCGAGCCTGACCAACACCGCCTACACCGCCACCCAGTACGCCCTGTTCAGCTCCCTGATGACGCTCCCGGCAAAGGCCATCGGCGGGTTTGCCGGCTGGATGGTGGACAGCGCCGGCTACGCCAGCTTCTTCCTGTATGCCGGCCTGCTCGGGGTACCGGCGATCCTGTTGGTCCTGTACCTGGCGCAGCGGGAGGAAACCGCAGATGCCGACCGGGCCTGAATGCGGCGGCCGTGGCTGAACGACCGGCCATCTAATTACATCTTATTGATTTTTAATATTTTATTCTCATTCTCGCACAGTGGGCGGGCACCTGGCCCATGCGTCTTATGGCACGATCGGCTCAAATCGACTAGCCTGAGACTGGAGGTTGAGAAAAAATGCAAGAAAAACGCTCCAAGGGACAGCGCCGCTGGGGTATTGCTGCCGAGTTTCCCATCATCGACAGTAACGGTATCGCGGTGGTCATTGACCGCCGCCGCATTCGGGACAGGCGCCTGGATAACATCCCCATGGCGGAACGCTTGATGCTGTTTGCCCAGATGTTGCCGCCTCACCCGGACCGCAAGTAATAGCTTCCCGCACCGGCCCGTGCTTGCGGCACCCGGCCTACAACGGGTAGTCGTAATCCATGATCAGCGGGGCATGATCGGAAAACCGCCTGGTCTTGTAGATGCGTGCCCCCTGTACCGCCTCATGCAGGCCGGGTGTGATCACCTGGTAGTCGATACGCCAGCCGACATTCTTGGCCCAGGCCTGGCCGCGGTTTGACCACCAGGTGTACTGGTCCGGGCCCTCGTTCACGGCACGAAAGGCATCGACATAGCCGGCCGGGCCGAACAACTCATTCATCCAGGCGCGCTCTTCAGGCAGAAAGCCTGAGTTTTTCTGGTTGCCGCGCCAGTTCTTCAGGTCGATCTCCTTGTGCGCGATGTTCCAGTCACCGCACAGGATGTAGTCGCGCCGCTTGCAGCGCAGCTGGTGCAGGTAAGGCATGAAGCGCTCGAGAAAATCGAATTTGACGTCCTGGCGTTCCTCACTGGAGGACCCGGATGGCAGATAGACCGATGCCACGCTCAAGGGGCCGAAGCGGGCCTCGATATAACGCCCCTCTGCATCCATGTCCGGCCAGCCCAGGCCGCTGATCACCGTGTCCGGTTTGCGCTTGCTGTAGATCGCGACGCCACTGTAGCCCTTCTTCTTGGCAGCGTTGAAACTCACATGCCAGCCACGCGGCCAGAACACCCTGTCATCCAGCTGGTGCACCTGGGCCCGGGTCTCCTGCAGGCACACGACGTCCGCCTGCTGGCGCACCATCCACTGGAAAAAACCCTTCCTGGCGGCGGCTCGAATACCGTTCACGTTGACCGTAATTATGCGCATGTTTTTCCCCGTACTGAATCCGCGTGTATGATAGCGACCCCGGCACGCAGTTACGATATCCAGCATCCCCAATGAAAGACTACCAGCACGAATTCATCGATTTCGCCATTGGCGCAGGCGTGTTGCGCTTTGGAGATTTCACCCTGAAGTCGGGACGCACCAGCCCCTATTTCTTCAATGCCGGGTTGTTCAACACCGGTGAACACCTGGCCCGTCTTGGCCGTTTCTACGCCCGGGCCATCGTCGACAGCGGGATCGGTTTCGATGTCCTGTTCGGCCCGGCCTATAAAGGCATCCCCCTCGCCGCCACGGCCGGGATTGCGCTGGCGGATCATCACGACATCAATGTGCCATGGTGCTTCAACCGCAAGGAGGCCAAGGACCATGGCGAGGGCGGCAACCTGGTCGGGGCCGGCCTGTCGGGACGGGTGCTGGTCATCGACGATGTCATCACCGCCGGCACCGCGATCCGCGAATCCGTGAACCTCATCGAGGCCGCCGGCGCCACACTGGCCGGCGTTGTGATCGCTCTCGACCGCCAGGAGCGCGGCCAGGGTGAGCGCTCGGCCATCCAGGAGGTGGAAGAAAGCTTCGGCATCCAGGTGATCTGCATCATCAGGCTGGAGCACCTGCTGGAATACCTGCTGGAGAAACCCGACCGCAGCGACGCGGTCGCGAAAATACAGGCCTATCGTGAGCAGTACGGCGTCTAGCCCGCATTATTAACCGGGCAACAGAGTCACATAAGATACTGAGTTATTGAACAGAGCGCAGATAAAGAATAAGACAGTGTGCCATCGGGCATTGCCTGGCCCGGCCGGAACAGCGTTTTTCCGGGCGGGATCCGTGGATGAACTGTCAGCCGACAATCAGCTTGAGGCCCACCAACAAGGTAATGATTTCGAAGGCCCGCTTGATCCAGCGGTTGCCGGACTTGATTGCCAGGTGCGCACCCAGGTAACCACCCAGCAGGGAACCCAGCAGCAGGGCCGGTAACCACGACCAGTGTATCTCGCCCAGGATGCCCAGGGTCAGGGCACCGGCCCCGTTCCAGAACATACCCACCAGTATCAATGTATAGGCAATGGCGCGGCGGTAATCGAGGCCGAACCAGCGCACCAGCCACAGGGTCACGAACAGGCCGGTGCCGGAGGTCAGCGAACCGTTCAGCGCACCGATGCCGAACAGGACCAGGCCCCCGATCAGGATCCCGCGCCGGTCGCGGTTGCGGGGCCTGACCGACTGACCCAGCCCCGGATTCAGCCAGGAATAGATACCCAGGCCCGCGGTCAGCAGGCCCAGCGCCACCTCGGCCGTCCGTTCCGGCACACTGAGGATGATGTTTGCACCCACTACCACGCCCGGCAGTCCGAAGCCAAGAATAGAGATCACCAGGCGGCGTTCCAGGGCCCCTTCTCTCAAGTGCCGGACCGTGGCGCCGATACCCAAGGCAACACTGGCCACTTTGTGGGTCGCCAGGGCGACCGCAAAAGGCAGGCCGAGGAAGATCAGGACCGGCAGCTGGATCAGACCCGCGCCGCCGCCGGAAAATGCCGAAAACAGATTGGCGACCAGGGACACCAGGAACAGGACCCCGTGTTCCAGACCGCTCAAGACCGGGAACCTGTCCTGACTGGTTCGGGTATATACTTCCTGCTCATGGTACAGCCGAGGATTGCTTGAAGAGGAATTGCCACAATATGAAATTTACCTTCCATGATATCCGTTACCTGGTATTTTTGCCGGTCTTTTTAGTCGCCACGGCCGTGTCCGCAGAACGCACCTTTAAATGGATCGATGAAGCGGGCAATATCCACTTTGGTGACCGGGTGCCGCCCCGCTATGCGAACAGGGAACGCGAGGAGATCAACGAACAGGGCCGCACCGTGAAGGTCCACGCGGCTGCCAAGACACCGGAGCAGAAGGCCGAGCTGAGACGCCTTGCTGAAATCGAAGCGGCGGAAAAGGAAAGGGCCAGAAAGCGGACGGTTCATGACCGCAGCCTGCTTGCGACCTACTCCAGCGAGGACGACATGCTGCTGGCAAGGGATGGCAAGATATCCAGCGTTGACGCGCTCATCCAGCTGACCAACAGCCGGATTGAGAGCTCCAGGAAACGTCTGCTGACCCTTGAAACAGAAGCCGCCGAGTTCGAGCGCAGCGGTAAACCCGTCCCGAAAATCTTGCAGAACCAGATTACAACTGCCCGTACCCAGACAAAGGAAAACGAGGCCTTCGTTATCGCCAAGGAACAGGAAAAACAGGCCATTATCGAGGATTTCAGCGCGGACATCGCGCGCTACCGCGAACTAAAAGGTCACTAACCCGAATGGCACTTACTTAAGGGGTGTCGTCTGTATAAATGTCCAATTCGCGGCTAGCAGGCCGGTGCCGAGTCAGGCACGAATCAGGGTGCCGACACCTTCATCGGTAAACAACTCAACCAGCACGGCATGCTCGACCCGCCCGTCAATGATATGGGCGGCATTGACGCCGCTGTGAACGGCGGATAATGCGCAATTGATCTTCGGCAGCATTCCACCGTGTACGGTGCCGTCGGCAATCAATTCATTAACATCGGTGGCGTTCAACCCGGTCAGCAGTTTGCCCGCCTTGTCCAGCAGGCCCGGTGTGTTGGTCAACAATATCAGCTTCTCGGCATCAAGCACCTCGGCCATGCGGCCGGCCACCAGATCGGCGTTGATATTGTAGGAATGACCATCTTCTCCCACGCCGATTGGAGCAATCACGGGAATAAAATCTCCACTGACCAGCATGTGCACGACACCGGCATCGATACTGGCCACCTCGCCGACATGTCCGATGTCGATAATCTCCGGTGCCTCGAGTTCCGGTGAATTTCGGGTGATGGTCATCTTGCGCGCCCGGATCAGATCACCGTCCTTACCGGTCAGTCCGACCGCACGCCCGCCATGACGGGTAATCAGGTTGACGATCTCCTTGTTGACCAGCCCACCCAGCACCATCTCGACCACGTCCATGGTCTCGCTGTCTGTGACCCGCATACCCTCTATAAACTGGCTTTCCTTGCCGATCCTTTCCAGCAGCTTGCCGATCTGCGGCCCGCCGCCATGCACCACCACCGGGTTGATGCCTACCAGCTTCATCAACACGATATCACGCGCGAAACCACTCTTCAGGTTCTCATCCACCATGGCATTGCCGCCGTACTTGATGACCACGGTCTTGCCGCGGAAGCGGCGGATATAGGGCATCGCCTCGGTCAGGACGTGCGCTACATTGAGTGCAGATTCGGTTGTCAGTGACATGGCTGTGTTATCGCGACTCAAAAAAGCTTTTGTTGGTCCGCCTGCCAGGCAGGCCCGGCATGACAGATATTACGCGGCAAACAAAGAAAGTTACAACGGCGGCCGTCAGAATGGCAATGACAACCCGGGATCGACCTGCAACAGCACGCGCCGGAATTCCTCCATGATGCGCGCCAGGGCCGCCTGGTCGTCTGCCTCGAAACGCAACACCAGAACCGGTGTGGTGTTCGATGCACGCACCAGGCCCCAGCCATCCTCGAAGTCGGCACGCAGACCATCGATGGTGGAAACCTGCGCATGCTCGAAGTGCGCACTGGCCAGCAGGCGCTCGATGAACCTGAATGGTTCGCCCTCCTGCATGGCGACATTGAGTTCGGGCGTGTTCACGCTGTCAGGCAGGCTGGCGAACACCTCGGTGACGGGGCGTGCATCCTTGCCCAGAAGCTCGAGCAGCCGCGCGGCGGCATACAAGCCGTCATCGAAACCGTACCAGCGTTCCTTGAAGAAGATATGGCCGCTCATCTCCCCGGCCAGCAGCGCGCCGGTCTCCTTCATCTTGGTCTTGATGAATGAATGGCCGGTCTTCCACATCAACGGCTCGCCGCCGTGCTGACGGATAATGCCGTCGAGGAAGCGCGAGCACTTCACGTCATAAATGATCAGACCACCGGGGTTCCGGTCCAGGATATCAGCAGCAAACAACATCAGCACCCGGTCTGCCCAGATGATGTTGCCCTCGGTGGTGATCACGCCGAGCCGGTCGCCGTCGCCATCGAAGGCCAGTCCGATATCGGCCTGGGTCTGCCGGACAGTGTCGATCAGGTCCTTGAGGTTCTCAAGCTTGCTCGGGTCCGGGTGATGGTTCGGAAAGTTGCCGTCGACCTCACAGAACAGCTCGGTGAGCTCGCAGCCGATCGCCTGCAGCAACTGCGGTGCGACGGCACCGGCCACACCGTTGCCACAGTCGATCACCACCTTGAGTGGCCGCTCCAGCTTTATATCGCTGCGGATACGCTCGATGTAATAGGGGATGATATCCATCTCCTCCACCCCACCCTGGCCGGATATGAAATTGCCGGCCTCGATACGTTCACGCAGTTGCTGGATGGAGTTGCCCGACAGGGTCTCGCCGTCGATCATGATTTTCAGGCCGTTGTAGTCCGGCGGATTGTGACTGCCGGTGACGACCACACCTGTCTGGGTGTCGAGATGGTTGGCGGCGAAGTACAGCACCGGGGTCGGCACCACACCGATATCCTTCACATCACAGCCTGTTTCCACAAGGCCGGCTATCAGGGCCTGCACGAGCACCGGACCGGACAAACGGCCGTCACGCCCGACCACGACGGTATTGCGTCCCCGCTGAATGGCCTCACTGCCAATGGCGCGGCCAATCTGCTTTACTGCTTGCTGCGTCAGGGTCTGGTTCACGACACCGCGTATGTCATAGGCACGAAATATTGATGCGTCCACTACAGTTTCTGTTTCGTCCTCCGAGTTAAATTCCAGCGGGCCTTCTTCCACAATCACATTGTCCCCGCGCAAGGCCTCAAATTCCGGCGAAAGCTCATACAAGCTGGTCTGTCGGCCGGTCTCTGCGGTCACAGGCTCCTCATCCACCTCATCCACAACAACCGCCTCCTCTACCTGTTGCTCACTGTATTCCACAGACTCATCACGGGCATGGGCAATACCATTACGGGCCTGGGCAGTACCGATAATGCGCGTCATGAACTCGATCGTTTCCTGCATCTCGTTCAGACCACAGGGATAGTCACGCCGGGACTGCCCGTCCCGGACATCCTTGGCGAGATTGACCAGGCTGATCTGGTCCTGGTTCAACGCCCCGGACAGGCGCTTGAACAGCATCAGCGTGATTGCGGCCATGACGACGGCCATCACGAGAAAGGCCGCAACCACCCACAGACTGATCCTGGCCAGAAAGGCCGCGCTGCTCTGGGCCGGCCAGTAGGCGACCTGCCAGAGACTGCCCTTGACATCGCTGACGGCGATCGGCTCCCCTTCCTTGTAGCGTGCATCACCCTGGTGGCTTACCGTTACCGGCGCGCCCTTGGCACCCGTCTGCTGCAATTCCATGTAGCCGCTCAACTGGCGCGCACCGCCCAGGACCCCGGCAAACACCTCGCTTGAAAGCGACAGCATGACCAGCCCGACCACCCCGTCACCGGCCGGGTCCGTTACCCGCCGGATGATATTGATGTGCGATTGGGGCGTATTCATCAAGTGAACCTCGGCCAGCGGCGGCTTTTCACTGCCCTCTGCCTCGCGCATCTGGGCCAGTCCGGCATAACTCAGGGGCGGTGTGGCATCCGGACTGATCTGGTCGATCCCGGGAGGCAGCAATTGCACATTGATGACGGCCGGGAATAGCGTGGCGAGCAACACCTCACGTTCCCTGATGGCTGACTCATCCCGAGCCATCAACAGACCGGCTATGGCGGGGTCCCTGGCCACCCGGTCGATGCTGGAGCTGTAGAAATCCACCAGCGTCTCGACGTGCGCGGCAAACTGTTCAGTCAACCTGCCACTGTCCTGGTCGATGGTCTGTGAGATATAGTTGGCCGAGAACTGGAAGATGAACAGGGTAAGCACCGCCAGCACCACCACGGCGGCAACCATGATCTGCAGCTTGACCCTGAACAGGCTGGCACGCCGCACCTTGACGGCCTGCCTGGCCGGCGCAGACCCATGCGCTGTCGCATCGGTCTTGCCCTGCTTGCGTTTGAAAAAACTGGGTAGTGTCAGTTTCATGGTGATTCCCGGGTATTCCTAGCGTGCTATCGACCGTACGGCGGGATTTATTGAGGAATCAGTGGCGCCCGGTATGGCCAAATCCACCTTCCCCGCGCTCCGAGGCGGTGAATTCCTCGACCACCTCGAAATCGGCATGCACCACGGGCACGATCACCATCTGCGCGATGCGTTCGCCGGGTTGCACCGTAAACGACTTCTTGCCACGGTTCCAGCATGAGACGAACACCTGCCCCTGATAATCCGAGTCGATCAGGCCCACCAGGTTGCCCAGCACAATCCCGTGCTTGTGCCCCAGCCCGGAACGCGGCAGCAGCATGGCCGCCAGCCCGGGCTCCTCGATATGGATGGCCATGCCGGTCGGAATCAACGCGGTATCACCCGGTACAAGCTCCAGTGGCGCCTCGACACAGGCACGCAGGTCCATACCGGCTGCACCGTCGGTGGCATAGTGCGGCAGCGGGAATTCATCACCCAGTCGCGGGTCCAGTAGCTTAAGCTGAATCTTGTGCATGCAGTGGTATCACTGTGTCCTTGTTGTATTTGGCCAGGTAGTGCTCCGCGAGCAGCGCAACCAGTTGCCGGGCCAGGCGGGTCTTGCGGGTACGCCCGAATTGCTGCTCGCCCCCGTCCCAGAAGACCTGCAGGGCATTGTCATCCACCTCGAAGCCCTGACCGGGACCAACGACGTTGGCGGCGATCATGTCCAGCGACTTGGCGCGCAGCTTGTTGCGTGCGTTCGCCTCCAGCGCGTCAGTCTCGGCGGCAAAGCCCAGCGTGAACGGCGGCTCCGGCAAGGCGGCGACGGCAGCCAGGATATCGGGGTTGGGTTCCAGCACCAGGGTCATCCCGGCGGCGGACTTCTTGATCTTCCGCCCGGCCACGCTCTGTGGCCGGTAATCCGCAACGGCGGCGGCGGCGATAAAGATATCCGTGTCCGCGATGTGTTCCATCACGGCGGCATACATCTGTTTAGCCGTCTCCACCTGGATGCCTTCCACCTGCTCCGGCAGCGCAAGTGCCACCGGCCCGGTGACCAGCGTGACCCGTGCCCCGGCCTCGGCGGCCGCGCGGGCAACGGCATAGCCCATCTTGCCCGAACTGCGGTTGCTGAGGTAGCGCACGGGGTCGATGGCCTCGCGCGTCGGCCCGGCGGTCACCAGCACCCGGCGACCGGCCAGGGCCCCCACCTGAAACAACCCGTCCAGCAGGCGGGCCAGTTCTTCGGGCTCGAGCATGCGGCCCGGACCGGTCTCTCCGCAGGCCTGGCTGCCCGTTGCGGGGCCCAGCACGTGCACCTGGCGCGTGCGCAAGGTCACCAGATTGTCCTGTGTGGCCGGCTGCTGCCACATGGCGCGGTTCATCGCCGGCGCCACGGCCAGCGGCGCCTCGCAGGCCAGGCAGACCGCCGCCAGCAGGTCATCGGCACGGCCCTGCACCAGCCGGGCAATGAAGTCCGCCGTGGCCGGCGCCACCAGCAAGGCATCTGCCCAGCGGGCCAACTCGATATGCCCCATGGCCGCCTCGGCCCGGGGATCCAGCAAGTCGCTGTGTACCGGCTGCCCGGACAACGCCTGCAGGGTCAGCGGGGTGATGAACTCCCGGGCAGCGGCTGTCATCACCACCCGCACTTCGGCGCCCTGCTCGCGCAGGCGCCGGACCAGTTCGGCACTCTTGTAGGCGGCAATCCCGCCGGTGACGCCCAGCAGGATGTGTTTACCGGATAACGTATTCATTAGCCGGCAGTTTAACAGAAGACCCCGGGGAGCGGACATGGGCCTGTCGTCCCGGATAACGGATTGTTCCCACCGCAGAGACGCGGAGTGCGTGGAGTGCGTGGAGTGCGCGGAGTAATGACATAACGGCCCATGGGAAAGTCCTACAGCAGAAAGAGTCTGTTGCGGCTTTTGTTGTGTGCTGCCGCGGCGCTACGCTGTTTTCCCTGCGTCCACCGCGTCTCTGCGGTTAGTCGTTTATGTTATGGCCCAACTGGCCCCATTAATTCAAGAGTAGTGAGCCGTCATGCACACCATCCGCGATTGGCCGGCCGCTGAACGGCCGCGTGAAAAGCTCATCGCCCACGGCCCGGCCGCCCTCTCGGATGCCGAGCTGCTCGCCATATTCCTGCGCACCGGCGTCAACGGCAAGACCGCCGTCGACCTGGCCCGGGAGTTGTTGCAGGCCTTCGGGGGGCTGCGTCCCCTGCTGGCAGCGGACCGGCGCCGCTTCTGTGACATGCACGGGCTGGGCACGGCCAGCTATGTCCAGTTGCAGGCGGTGCTGGAGATGGCGCGCCGCCACCTGCAGGAGCAGCTGCAGCGCGAAGACGTCCTGGAAAACCCCGACAGCACCCGCCGCTACCTCGCCAGTCGGCTGCGCCACCTGCCGCACGAGGTGTTCGCCTGCCTGTTCCTGGACACCCGCCACCGGGTGATTGCCTTCGAGGAACTGTTCCGTGGCACCATCGACGGTGCCAGCGTGCACCCGCGCGAGGTAGTGAAACATGCCCTGCACCACAATGCCGCGGCGCTGATCCTGGCTCATAACCACCCTTCGGGCGTGGCGGAACCCAGTCGTGCCGACATCCAACTCACCCGCCGCCTGGTGGATGCCCTGGCGCTGGTGGATATCCGGATACTCGATCACCTGATCATCGGCGACGCGGAAACCGTGTCGCTGGCAGAACGCGGGCAGCTGTAGACTGCGCCGTCAGTGACGCATGGCCTTGGCCAGCGGCCTGAACTGCAGGGTGTAGAACATCTCCAGGTAGCGTTGCGTCTCGGCCCGCTCCAGGTCGGTGACATAACGCCAGAATCCGTACACCCGCGACAGTGTCATCAGGCGTTCCGCATACCCCTTCCAGGTATAGCGCTCGGTCACCCGCTGCAGGGCGCCCCGGGAAATACGTCGCCACTCCTCAGGGTTCTGCCGGCAGCGCGCAAAAAAATCCGCCATGCGCTGCGCCGCGGCACCGCCATGATTGGGATCGATATGAAAACCGGAAACCCCGTCCTCGATGATCTCCTGGGGGCCGCCGAAACAGGTCGCAAAGGTGGGCAGGCCGGTACCCATGGCCTCGATTACCGTGAGACCAAACGCCTCGAACAGTGCCGGCTGTACAAAGGCGCCGCCATGATCGGCAATTACGCGATACAGCTCGCCTGCAAGGGCCTTTTCCAGATACATGCCCAGCCATCTGACCTGGCCATCCAGCTCATACTCATCCATCAGGCGGTGCATGTAGTGGATCTGTTCGTGCTCCTCTGTGCCGGCAGCCTCTGCCGGGTCGATATGCCCGGCGACCACCAGCAGATTCGCCTCGGCACGCAATTCGGGGCACTCCGCATACCATTTAACAAGGCCGGTAATGTTCTTGATCTGGTCCATGCGCGCCATGGTGAACAGGACGGGCCTGTTACGGTCCTCCAGTACACCACGGATATCCGGCCGTGCCTGGCGACCAAACAGCAGCTCCTCGAATTCCGCCTGCAGGTGGCTGAGCCGCCGCTCGGTCCCGGTCGCGGGGAAATAGATCGCCGGGTCTGCCCCCGGCGAGACGATATTGAATTTCGGATCGAACACATCGATACCATGCACCACCCGGTACAGCCCCGGCATGGCATAGGCGCCATATGCCTCATACTGCCCCACACTGTCCTCCGTCCCCGCGATTTCCTGGTAGGTGGAGGTGATAATGAAGTCCGCCTTGTTCATCGCTATCAGGTCCGCGGTGAACTGGCAGGAAAAGTGGTACTGCGCTTCGTTTTCTTTCCAATAGAGGTCAGAGTAGAGGTATTTTGTTTTTTCCAGCGCGTGCGCGATATTGCACTGTGTCACCCCGAGCCGCTGCGACACGATCGACGCCACCAGGTTACCGTCTGAGTAGTTCCCGATAATAAGGTCCGGGCGCCCCCCGAGTTCGGCCAGCACCTCACGCTCGGCATCGAGGCTGAAGCGTTCCAGGTACGGCCAGACCTCGAATCTGGAAATCCAGTGCGGCAGTACTTCACCGGTAGCATTCATGAAGGGGACGCGCAGGATCCGGGCATGGCGCGTCCCGGTGATCAACTCGCTGCGCTGATCACAGGAGGTCCCTTCAGCCTCGGGGATGAGACGTGTCACCACCAGGATCTGCGGCTCGATATCAAGGCCCTGTTCCGCGAGACGGTGGTGCATTTCCTGTTCCAGGGCGCGCACCTGGTCGAGTATATACACCACCTGGCCTCCGGTATCCGGACGCCCCAGTACATCCGACTGGCCAAACCAGCCGTGCGGCGACAGGATGGTTATAGAGAAAATCATCGGGATGCACGCCAGGAAGTTCTCCAGATTGTCCGGCGACGGTGCCTCGAGTATATCGAGCAACAATTGCATGGTCTCGCGCATGCGCGCCGCATCCCGCCCCCAGCCAGGCTCGAATCCCATGGACCGCAGTTCGCTGCACAGCTCGTCCCAGTCCGCTGCGGGATCCTCACCCGCCAGGTAATCATCGGCAGCACGCAGTGTGCTGCGCAGTCCCCGCACATCCTTGACGGCTTCGTTCAGCATCAGTTGCTGTTCCCGGTAACTGTGCACCCTGAGAAAGTCCAGCAACCGTTGGTCTCCCTTGCCCAGGTCCTCGAACAAGCGGCTGGACAGACGCCGATTCAGAAACTCGACCCCGCGGCCGATGGAGCGTGCCTCGTGCATCTTGGGGAACTCGCGCGAGAACGGCTCCAGGTCGATCTCCAGCTCCCAGCTCCAGGCATCCTGGCTTCCGTTCACCAAACTCTCCTTGAAATACAGAAAGTTGCTGACGCTGATACGTTCCATGCTCATGGTGTCCAGATGCACCCGCAGGTATTCCCAGCGGCCAACACGCACTCGCAGCGCCAGGCAGATCCAGGCGGCGCCGACCACCGCTTCCTGCACCCGGTAGAGTAATTTTTCCAGTGGGCTGTTGCGCAGACTGTCCCCGTCCGGCTGCGCACACAGCCCGGCAAGCGCATCCTGCACATCACTACGCAGCAGAAACGCCCGCTTCATTCCCAGCAGGTGGTGCCACACCCGGTGAGTCTGGTTACGCTCCTGATGCATGTAGTTGGCAAGTGCCTCGAAAAATGCATCGTCCAGTGTCATATCAATTTCCAGTTGTCTATGAAGGTTTGGTAAAACCCGGAATCGTTGCATGTTGCCCCGCGGATGCCCGTGATGGCCGAGGCAAAGGCCTGGGCACGTTCCAGCATCAGCGGCACACTCCAGCCGCGCAGCAAACCCAGCGTCACCACGCTGGTAAAGGCATCGCCCGCTCCCACCGTGTCGATGACCATGCTCTGGTTCTGAGGTACAACCCTGAATTCCTCGCCGCCAGACGCCAAGACCACGGCACCTGCAGCCCCACGGGTGACAATCAGTAGCTCGGCCCCGCAGCGGTCCTGCAGCTGCTGCATTTGTGCCTGCAGCCCGTATGCTTCCCCCCCAATCAGTGCCAGTTCAGCTTCATTCAGCTTGATCCAGCGCGCACCCCGCAGCAGTGACATGACGGTATCCCGCTGCCACCAGGGAGGCCGCAGATTGACATCAACCAGCCGCTGCAAGTCCCTGCCCTGTTGCAGCTGCTGCAATGCCCGCCCGGAGCCGGCATTGCGGACTGCGAGGCTGCCATGGTAGAGCAGCGCGCAGTCCGGCAGCGGCGGGATGGCGGCGGGGTCGATGTAGTCATAGGCCTGCTGGTCGACAATATCGAAGCCGGGCTCGCCGTCCTCGATGCGGATATCGACGCTGCCGGTCGGATGGGCCGAATCGAGCTGCAGCCCGGAGGCATCCATCCCCCAGGCATGCAGGGTGTCGCGTATCCTGCGGCCGAGGGCATCATCTCCCACCCGGGAAATAAACAGGGGCGCCATGCCAAAGGCCTGCAGATGCCAGGCGACATTGAAGGGCGCGCCGCCAAGCACCACACTGCCATCGGGAAACCGGTCGAACAGGACTTCCCCGAATATCACCGGGCGCTGGTCTGAAAAAGCATTCATTCCGCCTGACCCGTCCCTTGCCGGTCCAGCCATAACCTTGTTGGTGGCATAAAATGCACGACACCTTCCAGCACCCCGGCGCTGTAATTGCCGTTCATTCCGAGCAAGCCGCCAACGGCCAGGTAGAGTCGGCTGGAATTGCCCAGTGCAGCGGCCTGCTGCTGTGCGGCAGCGCGCACCTCGGCACTGGCATTCGCTACCAGCACCGCCGGGATGGCGCTGGACAACACCGCCAGGTCATTGCCACTGTCCCCGGCAAACACCGTGTTCGTATACGAGAACCTGCAATGCTGCATGAGAAATTCCACGGCATGCAGCTTGTTGGCCCGTGCGGGCAGCACATCCAGCAAACCTATCCCGGCCGGTTCGTCGACACTCCACACCAGGCTGGCATTGACATGGTGCTTCACCAGGCACTGCCGGACATCATCAAGCAATGCAACCTGGTCGACATCCAGCGGTACGTAATAGCTCAACTTGTGAATATTCTGTTTTGCCGTTTCCTGTAGCCGCAGCAGCCGGTTGCCCGCCAGCAGCGCACTGATATCGGCGTGCTCCAGCCCGGCCCAGTCAGGTGCGATTTCTGCCTGCCAGGCCTGCTGCAGATGCCAGCCGTTTTGCGTCACTTCGAAGATCGTGGTACCCACATCCCCGATGACAAAATCAGGCCGCGGCAGGCGATAATTGGCAATCGCCTGTTCCACCAGTTCCCGGTGCCTGCCGGTCACATACACCAGCACCACTCCCGGCCGCGACACAAACCGGGCGAACCGCGCCCGCGCATCGGGCGATTCCGGCTGCGGACCGTTGGGCAGCAACGTGCGGTCGAGATCGGAACACAGCAGCAGCCGGGCCGTCATGTCCGGGGCACATTGCAGTTGTGGAAGAATCTGTAGTGCTCGATCGCCTCGAGTATGCCCGCTGCATACGGCTGGGTAGCGAAATAGATGTGTTCAACATCGGCCAGCGCCGAGAGTTCCTCGTGGTGACGATTGGCCACGACCACCGCCATGGTGTTGCCGCGCATCATGTCCTCGTCGGCACCGGAACCGCCCGCCACCAGGATATGCTCCAGCGGGATCTCCCACTGGTCGGCAAACCAGCGCAGGGCAAAGCCCTTTGATGCCCGGACCGGGACGATATCGAGGAACTGGCCGAAGGAGAGGAACACCGAAACCGTCTGTTCGTGCTGGTGCAGCAGGCTGTTAATCTCATCCAGGCCGGGCGCATGGTTAGGATCGATGTAGTAGCTGATCTTGAACCGGCTTTGTTCGGTTTTGGGCTGCAGCTTGATGCCCGGGAGATCGGCGAGAACCCGCATCACTGCCCGCAGATTCCAGAGATGGTCAATATGCCGCACCCAGGCATAGTCTGCGGTCAGGCGCGGCGCATAGTGGATTTCCGTGCCCAGGCTGGTAATCAGCACATCCGGTTGCGGAATACCGTATTGCTTCATAACCCGCAACGCCATGTCCAGCCGGCGCCCCGTGGCAATCCCGAAGGTCGCGCATTTCCGGTTTTCCCTCACCACGTTGATGAAACTCGCCAGGGACTTGGGATCTGTCAGCAGGTTCTGATCGAGGTCCGAAAAAATCGCCCGGTCGTGATACAGCGATGGCCGCCCAGCCAGCGGAGGACGCACCGGCGGTTCGGCCCGCGCCACCAGGGCATGCAGTGCATCGAGGTATTGATCGACATGAGCCTGCCACGAATAGTGGCGCCTGACTCCGTCAAGACCGCTGTCCGCCAGCGATTGCCAGGTTTTTGAATCACTGAGGATCTTTAACAGTGCCTTCTCGATGGCGGACCTGTCCAGCGGGTCGACCAGATAACCGTTGTGGCAATTGCCGATGATATCCCGCGGCCCCCCATCCTCCGTGGCGACGATCGGCAGGCCGCTGGCCGCCGCTTCGATGAGCGTCAGGCCAAACGGTTCGGTCAGCGCCGGATTGATAAACACCCCGTGAGAAGCGGCGGCCAGCCGGTACAGGTCCGGGACATCGCTAGACTGATGCTGCTTGGGATAGGCCACCTTGCCATACAAGTCATACTGGTCAATGGTCAGCAGCAGGTCGGTCAGGACCTCCTGCTGTCGGCTCCCCATTTCACGGATATCATTCCGGGTACCGGCAACGATCACCAGGTTGGCGGCCTGTTGCAAGGCAGCGGATTCGCCATAGACCTCCAGCAGTGTGCCCAGGTTCTTGCGCGCATCCGGACGCGACAGCGCCAGGATGACCGGCTTGTCCGGCTGGCTGAGGAAACGCGCCAGTTCGCGCCGCATCGGGCTGTCCTGTTCACTGCCGTCCGGCGGGAAAAACAGATCCAGTTCCGTGCCGGGGGGGATGACTGTCATCTGCTCCGGCTGGTAGTAATTGTAGAGCCCGTATTGCTCCTCGATTTCCTGGTGGGTACTGGTAATGACCAGTTCAGCCGCGCCCAGCACATCCTCCTCAACCTCGATGCGGCGGGAGATATTGTAGCTGCGCTCGATAGCATCGCGCTTCAGGCCACTGGCCAGCAAGCGCTGGCGCTTGACCCGACCCAGGGAGTGGCCGGTATGCACCAGCGGGATGCCCAGCAGGCTCGACAGTCGGATGCCCACATAACCGGCATCCGCATAGTGGCTGTGAATGATATCCGGGGTGAGCCGGTGCTCGCGGATGTAGCTCAGGGCATTGTCTGCAAAGCTGTCCAGGCAATCCCACAATTGCTCCTTGGGGATGTAGGCATCTTCACCGCACTCGATGCGGACAATGCTGACTTTAGCGGTGAGGCGTTCATGCTGGCGGGCATAATCCGAGCTGACAGACGAGTCCAGCACCCGCCGGGTCAGCAGGTCCACCCGCGCGACGTCGTCCCGCTCACCCAGGGTGCGGGCAAGCTCCACGACGTAGCGGATCTGGCCACCGGTGTCATCATCACGGCCCAGTTCCAGCTCATGTCCACGGATCAGACCATGAATACTGAGCAGGACCAGATGCAGCCCTTTGGTAGTGGTGGACATGTCCGTCAGGCCCTTTTCCTGGCTTTGGGTGAAACTATCACAGGGCGGCAGGATAACAATAATAATTATTTAAATCAATATGATATGTGAGTATGGCAAAAATACCGGCGGCGCTGTTATGGCCCCCGACTTGCGGGTAGTGGGGCAAACTGCTATAAAAGCGCGCTCATTTTTACAATGCCAGCAGGCAAACAGGAATTTCAGTCATGTCCAGAGTCTGTCAGGTCACGGGAAAGTGTCCGCAAAGCGGCAACAACGTGTCCCACGCCAACAACAGAACCCGCCGTCGTTTTCTGCCGAATCTGCATGATCACCGCTTCTGGGTGGCCGGAGAAAACCGCTGGATCAAGCTGCGCGTCTCCGCCAAGGGCATGCGTATCATCGATAAACTGGGCATTGACACCGTGCTGGCCGACATCCGTTCCCGCGGCGAGAAGGTCTAGGAGCAACCGACATGCGTGACAAAATCAAGCTCGTCTCCAGTGCCGGTACCGGGCACTACTACACCACGACCAAGAACAAGCGCAACATGCCGGAAAAAATGGAAATCAAGAAGTTCGACCCGGTGGTCCGCAAGCACGTGTTGTACAAGGAAGCCAAGATCAAGTAAACAACCGGCTCGCCTGAATCACAAAAAACCCGGCAGCGCCGGGTTTTTTATTGGCTGTATTCAATTAGAAGCTGTTTCACCGCAGAGACGCGGAGGACGCAGAGAAACCAATAAAAATCTTTCACCGCAAAGGCGCAAAGGGCGCAAAGGGCGCAAAGAAAAGATAATAATTGTTAACAACTTTCAACCATTCGCC